>JAFAZZ010000234.1 GCA_019239375.1 Solirubrobacterales bacterium
TTCCGCCGTACTTGCTGTAGAGGACCTCGTCGCCCTCTGCGACGTCGAGCGGAGTGCGCTTGCCGGTGTCCTCGTTGACCTTGCCGTCGCCGACCGCGAGAACCTTGCCCTTCTGGGGCTTCTCCTTGGCCGTATCGGGCAGGACGAGGCCGCTGGCGGTCGTCTCCTCCTCCTCGATCGCCCGCACGATCAATCGATCGCCGAGGGGCTTGAGCTTCATGTGATGCAACCTCCGGTTGAAGGAATAGTGCCGGTGTTTAGCCGTTGGCACTCCTCCCACGAGAGTGCCAAGAGCAAATATAGCTTCTTCCTTCGGCGTTTCAAGGTTTTCCTGGCACTCGATGACCCAGAGTGCCAATGGGCCTCGCTGCGCTCGGCATCCGTGGGACCGCGCGGGCCCGTCCGGTCAGTGCGCGCTTCCCCTGACGGAGC
The DNA here is from genome assembly GCA_019239375.1 of Solirubrobacterales bacterium. Lineage (GTDB taxonomy): Bacteria > Actinomycetota > Thermoleophilia > Solirubrobacterales > Solirubrobacteraceae > Palsa-465. The sequence goes on from JAFAZZ010000234.1 coordinate 433, forward strand.
TACGAGCGCCGGCTGGGGGCCGGAGGCCCGTGCGCCCCTCTACACGAAGTTGTAGGCGATCAGTTTGCCTCGATCACCTCGCGGTTCCCGGCGTGCCGACCGCTCGGCGCCTGGTTGAGCACCAGCGCCCCGCGCTTGAGCAGCGCCCCGAGCACGCCGGCGGCGGTCACCCACTCGGGCGTCGTGATGACCGCAGTCTGATCGGCGCGATCGCCGGCGAACCGGGTGAGTAGGTCCGTGCTCCCGGTGCCCCGGCCGAGGATGACGAGCTCACAGAGCGCTCGAGGAAGTCGAGCAGCCGGCTGTAGAGGCCCGGGCTCGCCCCGGCCGCGAGCGTACGAGCGCCGCCGAGCCGAGCAGCCGCCACCCTGCCGGAGACGCGCGCCACCCTCCTCAAGGCAAGGGCCGACGGCGCCCCCGTGGGGCCAGGATGTGCAAAACCCGCCGCGATCAGCGCGACGCACACGTGTCCCCTCGACCACGAGCTGCGGGCCACGATTTGCCCATAACTACACATTCGAACCAACCGCCGGGAGCGAGATTGGGGTTTGCCTCCACCACGGAGGCGAACTCCGCACTCGCGCCGCGCGCTCCGCCCAGTGTGCAGTTGACGGCAATCCGGGCGCCGCCGCTCCCGGCAATCGAGGCCGACCGCGTCCTCAAGCGCACCGGGTAACGCGGCTACACATAACGTAGGTAGGCGCGCATGAGCGCGTCGCCGACCGCGCGGCGACCACGCCACCGAAGGCGAGAAACGCAGTTAGCCGAGCGGCGCGCCAGCCGGTGTGCCGACGCCGGCGGCCAGGAAAGGGTCGGCGGCGCCGGCGACTGTCTCCACACCGAGCGAACGCGCAAGCACGCGCGCATCCGTCGCGGCGTCACGCGTGGGTCCTGGTGGTGGTCCTCTGCGGGGTGATCGACCTCGAGCGGCGGATCATCCCGAATCGGATCGCCGAGCGGCGGATCATCCCGAATCGGATCGCCGAGCGGCGGATCATCCCGAATCGGATCACCGGGCCGGAAGCGCTGCTCGCCCTGGCGCTGGGCGTGGCTCTCGACCGGGGCGGCGAGCCCAAGCGGCTTTCGTGGGCCGCCAGTCGCCGGAGGATTCCTGATGATCGCGTCGCTCGCCCATCCGGCCGGGATGGGGATTGGCGACGGTGAAGAACGCAGGGCGATGGGGCTGTCCCCACGGGGTGCCGCCTCGCGGCCGCAGAATGGGCACGGCGCGGCACGCTGACGCCGGCGTCCCCACCCCGGCGCCCGCAGCACACGACCCAGATGGACCGCCGCTGACTCCGCATTCGGCCGCGCGCGCAGAGCGAGTGTGGACTTTGCCGCGATGGCGGCGTCAAACTCCTCTCTCGCTCCCACCGGGCGCTCGAATGTGGAGGTAAGGGCGATCGCGGCCCTCGGCTCGTCCTCCGCGGCGCCGTCTCTGGCTGCCTGATCGCGCCGCAGTTAGGAGAGCTCCACACCGTCGTCCCAGAGCCCCCACACTGCCGGGCCACAGCCGCGAACCCAAGACGCCGTCCCCGCGCCCCGCTCACGCCGAGTGAATCAGCCGCCGGATCATGCGGCCCACCGGCCGATGACGACGTCGTCGATTCGATAGGTCAGCCTCGCGTTGCCCGCGGCTCGGGGGCGGACCCTGCTCTCACCGGCGCGGGCCGCTCCTTGCAGTCACCCCATAAGTCCGACGACTAGTTGCGGGCGGCGCCCAACCCGTGCATCCGGTCGCGCAACTCGGGCGGGTTCTCGATGATCTGGGAGAAGCGCACGACGGTCACGGTGTCCTCCATCGAGACCTTGCGGCCGTAGATCTGCTCGAGGAAGTGGATCATCTCGTCGACGCGCCGGAACTCGGGATTGTCGTGCTCGATGTCGCGCGGGGAAAGATCGCGCACGCGCTTGACCTCGACCTGGTCGATCACCGCATTGAAGATCTTCTCCCGCGGGGAGTGCTGATAGCCGATCGTCACCAGCACGCAGTCGTTCTTGCGGTATTTGTGCGACTTGTCGCCGAGGCGGATGGTGGCGGTCTTGCGACCCCGGCGAAGCTGGTCGGCGAACACCGACGAATAGAAGTTGAGGACTCGCACGGGCGCCAGCCTACCGATCCGGTGCCAAACGCGACAACGCCCGACGAACCATCTCCCGCTCGCCCGGATAGGTCAAGGCCTCAGCCGCGCGCTCGAGCGGCATCCAGCGCGCTTCCTCGATCTCGTGATCGTGGTCCTCGAGGCTCCCCGAGCGGTACTCGAACAGGTAGAACGCCACCCGCTTGTTCCGCCGCCGGCCGCGTCGGTCGTAGCTGTACTCGACATCGCCGAGCTTGTCGATGAGCGCCGCCGTCACGCCGGTCTCCTCCATCACCTCACGGATGGCCGCGAGCTCATCGGTCTCGCCCGCGTCGAGATGTCCCTTGGGCAGCACGAGCACTCGCCGGCCGCGAGCATCGCGTTTGACCGGAACGACGACGATGACATCGCTGTCGTGGACGACAGCTCCGCCGGCCGAGAGCTCTCGAAGACCGTCCGGGCTAGAAGACGTACCGCCCGAGGGCTTTTGCGTCATGAACGGTCAGCCTTCCCCGTCCCTGACTAATTATTCCTGCGCGCTCCAGCACGGCAAGGAACCGGCTGGCCGATTCGCGCGACGATCCGGCGAGCTGTGCGAGCTCCGCCTGCGTGATGGTGATCAGCACGTCGCCGTCGTCATCCTCGCCCGTTTCCGCGCGCGCCGCCGCGACCAACTGAGCCAGCACGGCGGCAACCCGGCTCTGTACGGTCTGGAACGACTGTCGGGCCAAGCGCTCGTTGGTGTCGCGCAACCGCTGGCCCAGCGCGGCGATCAACTTCAGCGATATGTCCGGGTGCGCGCGCAGCAGCCGGTGCATGTCGGCGCCGAGGATCGCGATTGTCTCGGTGCCTTCGGTTATCTCCACGGTTGCCGATCGCCGCTCGCCGTCGAGCATGGCCATCTCACCGAAGATGTCCCCGTAGGAGAAGTGCGCAAGCGTGATCGACCGCCCGTCCGGATGCTCGCGGACGGCGCGCGCCTTGCCGGAACGCATGATGTAACACGTCGTCCCCTCATCACCCTCCTTGAACACGACCTCGCCGGCCTCGAAGCGTCGCGGCACCGCCATTTCCGCCACCTGGGCAAGCTCCTCGGGCGCGAGCGTGGAGAAGACCGGCACGCCGCCGAGCAGCGCGATCGTGTCCTCGCTCCTGGCCGACATCGCCCATGCATACCACACAGGCCGCCGCGCCAGAGCGTGGCGGTTCGAGATCAGGCCGCGTCGAGGGCCTGCTCGCGCCGCCGGCGCCTGACTGTGGAGCCCACCCACCAGGCCAAGGCGGCGAGGAGGGCGAGGGGCGAAAGCACGGCGAGCGCGATCAGGACGACACCCGCAGCGACGGTCAGGACCCGGCCTGCGTCGTGCGCGGCCTGACCTATACCGAACCCTCCACTTCCATGAACCGCCGGCGCTGGCGCGGACCGGGCGTTGATCTCGACTGAAAGCTGACTAAAGCCCACCTGATGGTTCAGACGATTGAGTGTCGCCTGGTCGCTCGAGATCGATGCCTCGGCGTCATGGATCTGAGCCTGCAGGCTGGCGACCTGCTCCGTGGTGATCGCGCTTGCCAACTGCTTGAGCAGCGACGTCCGAAGCGCTCGCGCGTCGGCAAGGCTCCGCTGCGCCGCGCCGTACTGGTCGGTGATGTCCTGGCTTGAGTCCGTGCGCGACACGACCTGCGCGTAGTTCAGTGACGACAGGCGGCTCATGGCCTGACCGAGCGAGGCGCTGGGGACGCTCAGCTGGAAGTCGGCGTAGCCGGCGGGTCCGCCGGTCTGGGTTACGGTCGAGTTCTCGACGATGCCGCCCAGTGCACCAATCACGTTGTAGACCTGCTGCGCCACGTCGTCCATCCGGCTGGGCGCGGCCGCCAGGTCGAGCTGCGCAGACTGCACGACCTTGCGTCCGGTCGTGGGTGGCTGCAGCGTCGGCGTCGCCGACGAGCCGTTGGGCGGAACCAGTGCGGGCTGTGCTTTCGAAGAACTCCGCGTCGGGGGGCCCGAAGGGGCGCCACTCGAACCCGCGCCGCTCCCCGCCGCACTCGACGCCGACGACATCGAGGGGCTGCCCTGCCCGCTACCAGCGATCACCACAATCGCCACGATCAGCCCGATCGCGGCCGCCAGCGCTCCCGTCGCCTCCCAGAACTGCGAACTCCACCAGCGCCGGCGCGGGCCGACCGGCACCGACGCCGGCGCGGGCGCGAACCGGCGCGCCACTCGCTCGTCGATCGACTGCGCAAACTCCGGCCCAACCGCGGGACGCTCGGCGGACAAGAGCAGTGCGATCTCGGCCGTATCGGCGTACTGCGCATCCACGGGCTCACCCGACAGCGTCGCGTCGATAGCGTCCAAAACGGCGGCGATCTCCGGATCGATCGGTTCGTCGTAGTCAAGCAGTCGCATTGCAGGCCTTCCTGAGCTTCTCCATCGTGCGGTACAGCAGCGTGCCGGCGTTTGATTCGCTCACTCCGAGCACACGGGCCAGTTCGGCGTTCGACAGGCCGGCGTGAAACTTCAGCGCGACAATCTCGCGCTCGCGCGCCGGCAGCATGGCGAGCGCGGTCTGGACTGCTGTGCGCCGCAGAGCGACCTCGCCCTCGTCGTCCTCCGAAACGGCCTCGGAAGCGTCAGCCGCCCGTGAAGGTTCGCCAGCCAGCGCCGCGACCCTGCGGCGCCGGCGAAGCTCATCGAGCGCCGCGTTGCGGGCGATCCCGAACAGCCACCCCCGCTCCTCGCCGCGCCGGCTATCGAACGTCCGCCGGCGCCGGTAAGCGCGCTCGAAGGCAAGCGCGGTGACATCCTCGGCCGCGGCCGCATCGCGCAGCAGGGTGAACGCGTACGCGTAGACATCGTCGCGGCTGGAGCGGTACAGAGCCTCGAATCGCGCCCACGACGTGGTCCCAGAAGCCGATGGCGACGCGGTCAGAGTTTCGGACACACCCTCACTACGCACGAGGGCATGATCCATCACGTCACGAGTTGGGCAAACAGCCTCGGGTCGTTGGTCATCACACCGGTCACACCCAGCGCCTCCAGTTCTCGCAGCCGCGCAACCTCGTCCACCGTCCACACGTACAGCTCCCCGCCTGCGTCGGCGACCCGCCGCACCAGCCGCGGTGTGACCAGTCGCCAGTGCGCCATGAGCGCGTCGCAGCGTCCGATCCGGACCGCTCGCGCTGCGCGCGCGGGCAGGAGCATCCGGAACGCCTGCAGCGCGACCAGCGCAGGCAGCCGCGTCGTCCGCGAGCGAAACGGGTCGCGTCGCAGCTTTGGCACCGACCAGCCCAGCCTCACGCGCGGCTCCGCGGCGCGGAGCACCGCGAGACTCTCCTCATACTGCGTCGAGATCAGCGCCCGGTCGACCAGCCCCTCGCGCCGCAGCGCGTCGAGCACGCGCAGCTCGTACCCGGGGAGCTTGAGGTCCACATTCAGCTCAACGCCGGCGAACGGCGCGGAGGCGAAGTAGGCGAGCGCCTCCTCCAGCGTATGCGGCGACTCCCGGCCCGCGGCGTCGGTCCAGTCGTGCGCGAGAATCAATCGCTCGCCGTGCTCCTCGCGCAGCACGTCGAACTCGATCATGTCCACGTCCGCCGCCACCGCCGCGTCGAAGCTGGCGAACGTATTGCCAGGGGCAATCAGTCCCGCTCCCTTGTGGCCGACCCGCCTCACCGCTGACACCCCGGGCACCAGTATGTCGTGCGGTTGGCATCGCCCTGGCCGCGCGCGACGATTCGCGTGCCACATCGCGGGCACGGGCGCCCGGCGAGCCCATACACGCGCGCCCCGATCGCCCGATGCCCGTACTCAGCCGAGCGCATCATGCGCGGCCGCACGGCATCGATGATCGCCGTCGCCTCGCGGTCGCTCACTTCCTCGAGGCGACGCCACGGATCGACGCGCGCCTCCCAGCACCCCTCGGCCTTCCAGAGGTTCCCGATGCCGGCCACGTTACGCTGGTCCAGCAGCGCATCGCCGATGAACCGCGTCTGATCGTCCGAGCGCAACCGAGCCAGGAACCGCGCACGGTGAAACGTCGGCGCCAGCACGTCCGGTCCCAGCGCCGCGAGCCGCTGATCGAACCGCGTGCGGCCTTCGGTCATCAGCTCGAGCAGCGGCCCATCGAACTCCACGACCTCTCGGCCGGCCGACCGGAACACGATCCACGCCCGACGTGGCGAGCGTCCCCAGCGCCGGCCGGCTCCGTACACGCCCCAAGCGCCGGTCATGCCGAGGTGGGAGTGCAGGACGAGATCCCCTTCGAAGCGTAGGAAGAGGTGCTTGCCGTGGGTATCGACGCTCCGCACGGCGCGGCCATCCAGACGTGCCGGCCAACGGTCGAGCGCATGCCGTGGTTGGGGGGTCACGATCTCGTCGGGGACTCTGCCCTCGAGCACCGGGCGGATGCGGTTCGCCGCGTGGGCAATCGTGTCGCCTTCGGGCACCGATGACCTCGCCCTCAGGCGCTCAAGGTCAGCCGCCGCGGGCCCTGCTGGAACCCGAGCGACACCAACGCCGGTCCCAGCGGCGAGGTGAGCGCGGACTCGCCGTCGACCTTCTCGAGCGCCAGCCGCCGCAGGCGGCCGGTGCGAACCTGACCGACCAACGCGCCGAGCGCGGCCTCGATCCGCGGATCGCCGCCGGGCACGAGGGTCTGGAGTGCGCGGCCGCTGCGCTCCACATACAGAACCGGCTCGCCGCCCGACAGGACGACGTACGCGCCCGCCACGCGCGCCGGCCGCCGACCCTCATCCGCACCGGCCCCCGAGCGCGCCGGCCACGGCAGCGCCGCGCCGTACGGCTGCGCCGGATCGACCGCTGCGAGCACGACCGGAGCCTCGTCTTCACGGCCCTCGGCACGCAGCCGCTCGACGGCTCCCCCGAGCGCGAACTGCGCGCCGCCCAATCCTTCGACGAAGTACCCGCGGCGCGCCACGCCCAATGTCTCGAGCTGCGAGAGCTCCGGGTAGATCGCGGAGAACCCGCCCGGCAATCCCTCGGCGCGCACCTGCTCGCGCGTCAATATCCCGTAGCGCTCGAGCAGCAACTCGGCCAGCGCCCGGCGCCGGCCGCTCGGATCGACCGAGCCCCGGAAGAGCGGCTCGGTCAGCGACCAGCGCCCCTGGACCTGGGGGGACGCGCCCGCGCCCCGGCGGCGGGCGGCGAACCGGCCGGGCCGACCGGCGCGACGCAGCTGATCGCGCTGTGCCCGGGCCAGAGTCAGCCGCGGCGCGCGCAGCGGCGCGAACGCATCGTTGGTCGCCTCGCCGGCCCAGGCCAGATCCCACAGCGACTCCTGCAGCTCCTCCGGAGCGAGGTCGACGTCGACCAGCAGATCGGTGAAGAAGCAGGCGCCGGCGGCCAGCCGCGCCCGCACCGCCTGGTGGGACGGCGTATCCAGGGCTACCGCGACGCGCGCACCAGGCGCCCCCAGCACCGGCAGATCCTCGCGGAAGTAGAGCGCCACGCGGCCGGACGATCGCCCGAGCGCGCCCGCCCCGATCCACACGACCTCGCCCGCCGCGCACAGCTGATCCATCCACGCCGGCGAGTAGGCGCCGGTTCGTCTCGGCAGAACATCCCGCTCCCACACCTCGGCTGGGAGGGCGAGGCCCTGCAGAGGCACGAGCACCTCGCGCAGACGGTCGACGCCGGCGCCGGTCGCGGGGTGGCGGTCGAGACCCTGCCAGGCGGGAAGGAAGCGAGCCAGCGTACGGGCGTCCACGGGCTCGACCTCGCGGCGGAGCACAGCCAGTGACGCGCGCCGCAACCGTCGCAGGACCTCCGGGTCGCACCATTCGCGCTCGGTGCCGCCCGGACGGAGTTCACCGCGAACCACCTCGCCGCTACGCTCCATCCCGCTCAGAACGGCTGACACGTCCACGCCGTAGCGCGCGCGCAGGTCATCAACGGTGAACGGACCGTGCGTGGCGGCGTAGCGCCGCACCAATCGCGACAGCGCATCGGAGACGTCTTCGAGGAATGCCGCGGGTAAGCCGCCGGGGGGCGCCGCGCCCAGCGCGTCCCGGTACAAGCCGGCATCGGCGGCGTCGATCCACCGCTCCTCGCCGGCCAGGCGAACCCTGACTGCTCGCCGCTCGCGCAGCAGCTCCGCGAGCATCCGGTCGGCCTGGAGCCCGTCCACGACCCGTAAGCCGGCCTCGGCCGCCGTCAGATCACCCACGCCGCGCAGCACGTCATGTAGGGCGTCAGGGCTCGTTGCTCGCCGCAGATCGGACAAGAACTGGAGGTGGTCCTCGACCTGCGCCAGCGCCCCGGGATCGATCAGGTCACGCAGTTCTTCCTGGCCGAGCAGCTCGCGCAGGAGTTCGCGATCGAGCGATAGCGCCGCGGCCCGCCGCTCGGCGTTCGGCGTGTCGCCCTCGTACATGTACGTAGCCACGTAGTCGAACAGCAGCGAGGAGGCGAACGGCGAGGCGGTCGGCGTCTCCACCTCGATGAGCGAGATCTCGCGGCGGTGCAGCGCCGTCAGGAGCTCGACCAGCCCCGGCACGTCCAGCACGTCGCGCAGGCACTCGCGATAGGTCTCGAGCACGATCGGGAACTCGCCGTACTTCTTGGCCACCTCGAGCAGCGACTGCGCCTTCAGCCGTTGCTGCCAGAGGGGCGTGCGCTTACCCGGCCGCGCCCGCGGGATGAGCAGGGCACGGGCGGCGTTCTCGCGAAAGCGTGCCCCGAACAGCGCCGACGCGGAAAGCTCCGCGACCACCTGATCCTCCACCTGGTCGGGCTCGAGCATGACCAGGTCAACAAAATCCCGCCCACCCAGCTCCTCAGCGTCGGGCAGGTGCACGATGATCCCGTCGTCTGACCAGATCGCGTCGGACTCGAGGCCGAGCGTCTCCCGGATCCGCGCGCTCAGCGCGAGCCCCCAGGCGGCGTGGACCCGACCGCCGAACGGACTCAGAACACATAGGCGCCAGTCCCCGATCTCGTCCCGAAAGCGCTCGACGACGATCGCCCGGTCCGACGGCACCACCCGCGTGACCGCCTGCTGTTCGGCGAGGAACTCGACCAGGTTGACCGCCGCGCGCTCGTCGAGGTCAAAGCCGTCCGAAAGCGCCTTCGGGGTCTGCTCGACCGCCCAGCGCGAGAACGCGCCGATCGCCTCGCCGAGCTCCTTGGGCCGCCCGACGCCGTCGCCCTTCCAGAACGGGACCGCGCCCGGCAGCCCCGGCGCCGGTGTCACGATCACCCGGTCGCGCCCGATCTCCTCGATCCGCCAGGTGCTCGCCCCGAGCAGAAACGTCTGCCCAGGCCGCGCCTCGTAGACCATTTCCTCGTCGAGCTCGCCCACGCGCCGGCCATCGGGCAGCGTGACGGAGTACAGGCCGCGGTCGGGGATCGTTCCCGCGTTGGTGACCGCAAGCTGCCGGGCGCCTGGCCGCGCCCGGATGGTGCCCTTGACCCGGTCCCAAACGATCCGCGGCCGCAGCTCGGCGAACTCGGTGCTCGGGTAGCGGCCGTCCAGCATGTCGAGCACGTTCTCGAGCTGGGTCTGGCTGAGCTCGGCGTAGGAGTGCGTGCGGGTGATGAGCGCATGCAACCCGCCCACCGGCACTGGCGCCTCGTCCGGCGCCGCCGCTGCGATGGCCACGATCTGCTGGGCCAGCACGTCGAGGGCGTTGCGGGGTACGACCGTGCTCTCGATCTCCCCGTCGCGCATCCGCCGGGCCACCACGGCGCACTCGAGCAGGTCCGCCCGGAACTTGGGGAAGATCCGCCCGCGACTGGTGTCGCCCACCGAGTGCCCGGCTCGCCCGATGCGCTGCAGCCCGCGGGCGACCGACTTGGGCGACTCCACCTGGATCACCAGGTCGACCGCGCCCATGTCGATCCCGAGCTCGAGCGACGACGTAGCCACCAAGCACGGCAGCTCCCCCGCCTTGAGCATCTCCTCGACCACGAGCCGCTCCTCGCGCGCCAGCGAGCCGTGGTGCGCGCGCGCGATCTCGCCCTCGGCCAAGTCGTTCAGCCGCAGTGCCAGCCGCTCGGCGGCGCGCCGGTTGTTCACGAACACGATCGTCGAGCGGTGCGACCGGATCAGCTCGAGCAGCTCGGGGTAGATCGCGGGCCAGATCGAGCGGCGGGTCGCCTCGGTACCGCCAAGAAGTGGTTCGAGGTCGGGCGCCGGAGTCGCGTCTGGCTCGACCATGGAGTCGACGGGCACCCGAATCTCCAGGTCGAGCTCCTTGCGGATCCCGGTATCAACGATCCGACAGGTCCGGCTCGGTCCAACCAGGAAGCGGCCGATCTCCTCGAGCGGCTTCTGCGTGGCTGATAGCCCGATTCGCTGAACCTCGCGCCCGGCCGCGGCGGTCAGCCGTTCCAAGGTGAGAGCCAGGTGCGCGCCACGCTTCGTCGAGGCCACCGCATGGATCTCGTCGACGATGCACGACTCGGCGCCGGCAAACAGCTCCTGGGCCCGGCCGGTCAGCATCAGGTAGAGCGACTCGGGCGTCGTGATGAGGATGTCGGGGGGCTCACGCAGCATCGCCTGCCGCTCGCGCTGTGGTGTGTCGCCCGTGCGCACGGCGACTTTCAAGTCGGCGCCGATGCCGCGCAGCGGCACCCGGAGGTTGCGGTCGATGTCATAGGACAGCGCCTTGAGCGGTGACACGTAGACGAGGCCGATCTGATCGCGCCCGAGGCTTCCCTGCCCCTTCACGGCCGGCTGGCTGGCCAGGCGATCAATCGCCCACAGGAACGCCGCGAGCGTCTTGCCCGACCCGGTGGGAGCCGAGATCAGGACATGCTCACCCGACGCAATCGCCGGCCATGCCTGCGCCTGTGCCGGCGTGGGCTCGGTGAACGCGCCGGCGAACCAGTCACGGGTACGGGGACTGAACAAGTCGAGCGACACGCACAGCCGAGCGTAGCGAGCGAACGCGCCTGCCTTTCGCCATCTAGGACTCGACTTGACCGCGGGCCGAGAGTTCCTTCGCCCGCGCGAGCACCTCGTCCGTCATCTTCGTGGTTAGCTTTCCGGTGAACGTGTTCTGCTGGCTCGGGTGAAAGCAGCCGAGCAACGTGATCCTCCCGACCTGGACCGAGACTCCATGGCCGAACTTGGGCCGCGGGCGCGGGACCGACTCGCCGAGCCCGCGTAGCGCCCATAACGCCACATCCCAGGCGAAAGACCCGAGCGTCACGATCACGGTGACCGAGTCCAGCAGCGAGAGCTCCGCCACCAGATAGGGGAGGCAGTTGTCGCGCTCTACCGGCAGCGGACGGTTGGCCGGCGGCGCGCATCGCACGGCGGCGGTGACGTATGCGCCGGTCAATCGCAACCCGTCATCGCGCGCCACCGACGTTGGCTGGTTCGCGAAGCCGACGCGGTACAGCGAGGCGAACAGCCAGTCACCCGATCGGTCGCCGGTGAAGATCCGTCCGGTCCGATTTCCTCCGTGCGCGGCCGGCGCGAGTCCGAGCAGCAGTACTCGCGCCTCCGGGTCCCCGAACCCCGGAAGCGGCCGACCCCAATACTCCTCGGCAACGAAGGCCGCGCGCTTTACCCGCGCGACCTCCTTGCGCCACGCGACCAGACGCGGGCAGCGTCGGCACGAAACGACCTCGCGCTCAAGCTCGCGCAGGCCGGTGGCGGTCAAGCCTTCAACGCACGGCCGTAGTGCCGCTCGTAGTACTCCCGATATGCCCCGCTACGGATCGCGCCCCACCACCACTCGTTTTCCCGATACCACTGCACGGTGCGCGCGAGCCCCGCGTCGAAGCGCACCTGCGCCCGCCATCCCAGCGCCCGCAGCTTCTCGCTGGACAGCGAGTAACGCCGGTCATGCCCTGGCCGATCGGTCACGAACTCGACCAACCCCGGATCAGCCCCGGTCAGTTCGATGATCCGTCTCACCACCGTCAAGTTGTCGCACTCATCCGGTCCACCGCAGTTGTAGACCTCCCCCGGCGCGCCCCGCAAGAGCGTATCCCCGATTCCCCGCGCGAAATCCTCCACGAACAACCAATTGCGCACGTTGCCGCCATCCCCATACACGGGCAGCCGATCCCCGGCCAACGCGTTCAAGATCATCAACGGGATCAGCTTCTCGGGATACTGATGCGGCCCGTAGTTGTTCGAGCCGCGGCAGATCAACGTCTCCAAGGCGTAGGTGTGGAAGTAGCTCGAGACCAGCAGATCTGCCCCGGTCTTGGTCGCGCTGTACGGGCTCGACGGCTCTAGCGGCGAGGACTCGGTGAAGGAGCCGTCCTCGATCGACCCGTACACCTCGTCCGTCGAAACCTGCAGATAGCGCAAGCCACGCTCCCGCGCCGCCTCCAATAACACGTGCGTCCCCTGCATGTTGGTGACGATGAACCCCTCCGGATCGGCGATCGAGCGATCCACATGCGTCTCCGCCGCGAAATTCACAATCGCATCGCAACCCGCCACCGCATCAGCAACCGCGAGCGGATCCTCGATCGCTCCCTGCACGAACCTGATCTCCGACTCGACCTCCTGCAGGTTCTCCCGCCGGCCCGCATAGGTGAGCTTGTCCAACACGGTGACCTGATCGCCGTGGTCGCGCACGCGCAGCCGCACGAACGTTGAACCGATGAACCCGGCGCCACCGCAGACCAAAAGCCTCATTGGGCACTCACCGTCCACGCGGCGGCCATGTACTCCGACAGCCCCTGGCGCCAGTGCGGCAGCACGGGCGCGTCATCGCCGCGCTCGCTGGCCAGCACGCTGTAGGCCGGGCGCGCGGCGGGCCGCGGCATCTCCCCTGTGCTGCACGGTTGCACCTCACAGCTAGCGGCGGCGCCGGCCACGATTTCCCGCGCGAACTCGTACCAAGAGCAGCTCCCGGCACCTGCCACGTGCAGCAGGCCGACCGGGCGCGTCGCCCGCGCACCCAGCTCCACCAGCGCTGACGCCAGATGCCCGGTGAACGTCGGGCAGCCGACCTGGTCGTCTACCACTTTCAGCTCGTTGCGCTCGGCGGCCAGCCGCAGGATCGTCGCGGGGAAGCAGGAACGGCCGGCGCCGAACAGCCATGACGAGCGCACGATCGTGTGGCGGCCGGGCGCCGCCGCAGCCACCGCGCGCTCGCCGGCCAGCTTGGATCGGCCGTAGGACGACAGCGGTCCGACCTCATCGGATTCCACATATGGCGAGCGGTTGGCTCCGTCGAACACGTAGTCGCTCGAGATGTGGATCGTCCACGCTCCCGACGCCGCGGCGGCCCGCGCGACGTTGCCGGCGCCGGCGCCGTTTACCGCCTGTGCCTCATCCGGGGAGCGCTCGGCGCCGTCGACGTCGGTCCACGCAGCGCAGTTGACCACCACGTCCGCCCGCGCCTGGGCCCCCAGGGCGTCGACCACCGCTCCGGCGTTGGTGATGTTCAGGGTCTTGCGCGATAGCGCCGCGACGTCGTGGCCGGCGGCCTCTACGGCTGCGACCAGGTCCTGCCCGAGCATCCCGGCCGCGCCGGTGATCGCGAAGCGCATCGCCTGCAAGGGTAGAGCGATCCGCGATGATGCCGCCGTGACCTCGACCTCGTCCGCGCTGATGCCGCCGTGACCTCGACCTCGTCCGCGCTGAGTCGCCCGGTCCGCCTGCTGGCCGCGGGCGGCACGATCGCCATGCTCGGCGAGCGCGCGGTGCCGGCCCTCGATGCCTCCGCACTCGTCGAGCAGCTGCCCCAGGTGGCCGGCTTCCACTTGGAGGCCGAGAGCGTGCTGTCGCTACCGAGCGCCCACCTGACCCTCGCCGATGGCCTCGACTTGGCGCGCCGCGCCGACGCCGCCGCCGCGCGAGGCGAGGGGGTGGTGCTCACGACCGGCACCGACACGATGGAGGAGGTCGCGATGGTGTGCGCGTTGACCTATGGCGGCGAGGCCCCGATCGTGATCACCGGCGCCAATCGGCCCGGCAGCGCCCCCGGCGCCGACGGACCCGCGAATCTGCTCGATGCGATTATTTTGGCTCGGGCGCCGGCCGCCGCCGGCCTGGGGGTGGTCATCGCGTTCGGCGGCGAGGTCCACGCCGCCACCACCGTGCGCAAGATCGACAGCACAGGCCCGGTCGCCTTCGGTTCGCCCACCGCCGGCCCGCTCGGACGCATCGTGGAGGGTCGGGTGTGGCTCCACGCCACCCCGCGCCGGCCTGCGCCCCTCGACGTCAAGCGGCTCGAGCACCGCGTCAGCACCGTGTCCACCGGGCTGGGCGACGACGGCGCCCTGCTGCGCCACGCGGCGCAGAGCGGCGACGGAGTCGTGCTCGTCGCGCTCGGGGCCGGCCACCTGTCGCCGGTCGTGCTGCACGAGCTGCGCATCGCCGCCGAACGTGTGCCGGTCCTCATCACCTGTCGGCCCGACCGCTCGTCGATGCTGTTCTCCACGTACGGCTTCCCGGGCGCGGAGCGAGATCTGCGCGCCAGCGGGGCGATCTGCGTCCCGTTCCTCTCGCCCGCCGCGGCGCGGATCGCGCTGCTGTGCGCCCTCGGGGCCGGCCTCGACCGCGCCGGCATGGCCGACGCCTTCGCGCCTTACGACGCGCACTGAGCGAGGACAGCTGCTGCCCACGGCAAAGACTTTCCTCACACATCGGCCAACCCTCGCGAGGTAGGCTCGCCGGCCATGGGTGAACGAACCAAATACACGCCGGGAACCTTCTCCTGGACTGACCTGGCCACCACCGACCAGGACGCCGCCAAGCAGTTCTACGGCCAGCTGTTCGGCTGGCACGCCGTCGACTTCCCGATCGACGAGAACACGACCTATTCGATGATGCAGATCGACGGCAAGGACGTGGCCGCGATCTCGCCCCAGCCGCAGCAGCAGCGCGAAGCGGGCGTGCCGCCGCTGTGGAACTCCTACGTCACCGTGGAGAGCGCCGACGACGCCGCGGACCGCGCGCAGAAACTGGGCGCCACCGTGCACGCGCCGCCCTTCGACGTCATGGACGTGGGCCGCATGGCGGTGATCCAGGATCCTCAGGGAGCCTTTTTCATGCCGTGGGAACCCAAGCAGCACATCGGCGCGTCGCTGGTCAACGCGCGCGGAGCACTCTCCTGGAACGAGCTTGCCACCCGCGACATGGAGGCCTCAGCCGGCTTCTACCGCGAGCTGTTCGGCTGGAAGATCGAACCAATGGAGGGCGTCGACATGCCTTATCTGGTGGTTCAGAACCAGGGCCACGGCAACGGCGGAATCCGACCCGCGCAGGAGAACGAGCCGAGCTACTGGCTCGTGTACTTCGGCGCGGACGATATCGGGGCCGACACCAGCAAGGCCACCGAGCTCGGCGCGACCCAGCTCGTCGAACCAACGGACATCGG
>JAFAZZ010000252.1 GCA_019239375.1 Solirubrobacterales bacterium
CCCGCCAGCGTGAAGATGGCCAGCCCAATCGGCGTGATCACCGCGAGCGCCGTGGCCGGTGCGCGCAATCCGGCGTGTTCGCCCGAGACGTGGGCCAGGCGCGTCCACACGGCCACCAGCACGGCCACGATGCACGCCGCGGTCAGGCCCAGCATCCACCACTGCTTAACATCGCTGCCGGTGCCAAGTCCGTGCAGCACCGCGACCGGCCAACTCGCGTAGGCCAGCCAGTGGATGGTGCGCCAGGCGCGGTAACCGAGGCGGCGGCGCACCAGGCTGGTGATGGCGATGGCCAGCAGCAGATCGAAGGCCAGCGTGCCGAGCGCCATCCACAGCGGCCGATACGGCGTCGCGAAGGGAACCACGCCATCCAGAAGGGTTATCGGGGCGAATCCATCCAGCACGCTGGTGATGACGTGGATCGCCAGTACGACCAGCACCAGCAGCGATAGGTCGCGATGCACGGTGTCGATCGCGAAGCGAGGCCAGCGAGGCGCGGCGAATCGGACCGAGCCAACGATCCCGAGCACCACGCTCCCGGTCAGCAGCACCAGCGAGACGGCGCCTGTACCGCGCGCGAGGTACCAGTACGCGCTGGGTCCGAGGGTCGCGGCCAAAATCACGCGCGAGCCGCCTGACCGCCGGCGCCCGACACCGAACGCGCCGCCTGACCGCCGGCGCCCGACACCGAACCGGCCGCCTCACCGCCGGCGCCCGACACCGAACCCGCCGCCTGACCGCCGAGACCCGACACCGAACACGCCGCCTGAGCGCCCGCGCCCGCCACCGGAGCCGCCGGAAGATCATCGCCTTCGGCCGGCCAGCCGAGGTGGAGAACCGTCCCGTCGACGGAAACCAGCCGGCTCGGCAGCCCGAGCTCCGAGAGCCACTCGGCCGCCCCCGCGCCGCGGATGATCGCCGCGGTGCTGGCGATGTTGGCGTCCAGGCATGACGCGGCGGTCACGCTCGCGGTCCGCCACATCCCCCCTGCCGGAAGTGCGGTCGATGGGTCCACGAGGTGATGCGCAACTCCAGATCGCGTGCGCCACCGGCGGACCGCAACGCTCGAGGTGGCGAGGCCACCCGAGCGGAGCGCGATCCACTGACCGGGCGCATCCTGGCCGGCGCGGTGGTCGTCGGTGACCCGCACCCGCCAGCCCTCAGAAGGCGCGTCCCCGACCATCGCGAGGTCGCCGCCGAACGACACCAGAACGCCACAGCCGGCGGCCTCGAAGGCCCGCGCGGCCGCGCGATCGGCGGCCAGCGCCTTGGCTGTCGCGCCCAGGTCGAGGATCACGCCCGGAGCGGTACGGATCGTGCTCCGGCCGGCGTCCAGCTGAACGGTCCGCCAACCCGGGATCGACGCCACCGGCTGGGTGTGCCGCGGTGCGGATCGCTCCAGCTCGCCGAAATCGCGGTCATAGCCGAGCGCGACCAGCGCCTCCCCCACCGTCGGGTCAACGTCTCCGCCGGTCAGCCGCGCGGCTCGCAGGGCCGCGCCCACCGCTTCGAGCAACACCGGCCCGACCCGCACCACCGCGCCCGCGGAGGCGTTCAGCCAAGACAACTCCGAGTCGTCGCGAAATCGGGAGCAGGCGCGGTCGAACTCCGCCACCGTGCGCTCCACGGCCGCGACCGCGCGCGAAAGTCGACCGCGTGAAGGATCGACCACGGCGACGACCGCGGCGGTGCCGAACGCCTCCAGGCGTCTGGTGTCCTGAAGCTCCGGTGCCATCGCCGGCCCGCCGCGTTCGCCTAGGAGCCTCCGGAGACCACGCCCCCACCGCCCCCCGAAGAGGATGACGACGGAGGCGGCTGCGAGGGAATGCTCTGGGGCTGCGACTGGTCCGGCACCGACGACGGTGCCTGATCGGGGGCCTGGAGGCCAAGATCGCCCGGCTTGGCCGGCGGCGGCATCGGCGGGATCGCGGACGAGCTGCTGCTCGAGGTTGAGTGCGTTGCCGTGGCCGCCTCGGCCCGCCCAGCCGGCTTGGAGGTGAGCGTCTTGCCCGGCGCCACCGCGGACACCAGCGCGGCGAAGCCGGCCGTGAGTGCCGCCGATCCAGCGATGACCCGCCGCCGCGTGCGGCTGACGCGGGCCAGGGCGGCGTCACGGGCCAGCGCGGCTCGCGATCGATCGGGACGGCCAGTCATTCGATGCTCGCCTGCCATCGTGAGAAGAGGGAATCAGCGCTCAGTAAGAGCAGTATGAGAATCATGGCGGGCGAGCGCCGGCAGGTCGAGCGTGAACCTCGAGCCGTCGACCCGGACGGCACCGCCGTGCCGCTGCGCGATGGCCGCCACGATCGACAACCCGAGTCCCGAGCCCGGACGGGTTGAAGCGCCGGGGCCGCGCCAGAAGCGCTCGAACAGCCGCTCGTGGTCGCCCGGCAATGGTCCAGCTCCCTCGTCGGCCACCGTCACCAGGACTCGGTCGTCCGCGCGCGCCACCGACACCGTCACCCGACCGCGCTCCGGCCCGTGCACGAGGGCGTTCTCGACCAGGTTCTCAACGGCACGAGAGAGCTCGCCGGCGTGACCACGCACGACAGCTGCGTCGACCCGTCCACCCGCGACGCGTCCGTCGTCATCCGTGTGCGCCCGCACGATCTCATCCACGAGAGCCGCGACATCGACCGCAGCGCCTGTGACCGCCGACTCACCGGCTCGTTCCAGCACGAGTAGATCGTCGACGAGACGGGCCAGGCGGCGGGCGTCGCGCTGGAGCTCCTCGAGCACCTCGGGGTCGGCGCCGTGGCGGGCGGCGAATTCGACGTTGCCGAGCAGCGTGGTGACCGGCGTGCGGAGCTCGTGTGAGGCATCGGCGAGGAAGCGCCGTTCACCGGCCCGCGCCGCCTCGAGCGAGGCGAGCATGCGGTTGAGCACGCCGGTCAACTGCCCGATCTCGTCCGGCGCGCCGGTCTCGGGAAGCCGCCGCGAGGCATCGGCCGTCCGCTCGATCTCGCCGGCCGCACCCGCCAACCGTCGCAGGGGAAGCAGTCCGCGGCGGGTCAGCATTGCCGCCAGCAGCGCCGCGAGCAGCGCGACGCCCGCCCCGATCAGCACCACGACAACGGCGAGATGGTCAGTCGTGCGCGCGATGTCGGTGGTGTCCGAGGCCACGAGCACCGCGCCGCCGCCGGCCGGCCCGGACAGGGCGATCGGCGCGGCATACAGCCGGAACACCCGATCGTCGATATCGACGTTCTCAAACCCGGTCGCCCCGGAGGCGATCGCGGCGCGGACCAGTCGATCCTGAGGCAGGAGTCGCGCGCCCAGCGTCAGCGAGCGGGCCACGATCCGGCCGTGGGCGTCGATCACCTCGACCACGATCTGGCGCCCGGACACCGGGCTCTCGAGTGCCCCGGGGCTGTCCAGCACGGCCGGCGCCGAGACCGCGAGCTCGGCCACCTGCTCGGCCCGCTGACGCAGGGCGGCGTCGAGCGACCCGCGGAGCTCGTGCCGGACAAGCACGACGGTGGCGATGCCGAACAGCGCGAGCGCGGCCAGCGTGGAGCCGGCGGCGGCGAGAATCAGCCTGACCCGGAGGCTCTGCTGGCGTGCGGTCAATCTCATCGTCTTGCGCCCGGGGGTCCGAAGCGCGCCGGGGCTCGTGAAGCGAACCGCGAAGTTTTCCGCCTGTCCGCAAGTTTCCGGGCGCAGGACCCATATTTCTGGTGAGCAGGTTTCAACACGGATGTCGAGCTGCTGCTCGTTTGTAAGGGGGTTCTTTGCCGATCGGAGCGGTCCACGCGGGACCGATCAGGGTGCTGCTGCTGTCGGCCGATGAGGGCACGGAGCGGCTGGTCGAAGAGGTGCTCCACGCTTCGGGGAGTCACGTTCACCTGGTAACACACGCCACCTGGGATCGGGCCAGCGCCGAGACGCTGCTGGGCGATCCTGACTGCTGCGTGCTGCTCGAGCTCGATCCGGATACCCCGCGGGACGATCGCGAGGACGCACTCACGCTGCTCGAGTACGTCCGGATGTCCGCTCCCGAGGCCCCGATCGTCGTGCTCTGCGCCAGCCACGACGAGCCGCTGGCGCTGAGCGCGCTGGAGCGGGGGGCCCAGGACTGCCTGGTCACTGCCGAGCTCGAGCCAGGGCGATTGCGGCGCGCACTCATACACGCCGTGGAACGCAAGCGCGTCGAGGCGCGGCTCGTCCGTCAGGCGCTGCACGATCAGCTCACCGGGCTGCCTAACCGCGCCCTGTTCCTGGACCGGCTCGGCGTCGCGCTCGAACGCTCGCGCCGCTCTGGCGCTCCGCTGGCCGTGTTGTTCCTGGACTTCGACAACTTCAAGCAGATCAACGACTCCCGTGGCCACACGGCGGGCGACCGGCTGCTCGCGACGCTGGCCGCGCGCTTGGGCACGCTCCTGCGCCCGATGGACACCGTCGCGCGGTTCGGCGGAGACGAGTTCGCCTTCCTGTTCGAGGGAGTGAGCACCGAGCGCGAGGCGGTGCTGATCGCCGATCGTATTTGCCACGCAGCACGCCTCCCGGTTGACCTCGGCGGGGTAGCAGTAAGCGTCACGGTCAGCATCGGGATCGCGATCGTCCGCGATCCAACCGTCGCCCCCGAGGCCATCATTCGCGAGGCCGACGCCGCCATGTACTGGGCCAAGGAGCGCGGACGCGCGCGCTACGAGCTGTTCGACGAGGACTCGCGCCAGCGGGCGCGCGACCGGATCGAGTTCGAGGCAGCGATCAGGCAGGCCGTCGAGCGATGCGAACTGCGCGTGCACTACCAGCCGAGCCTGCTCCTGCACGGCCCCCGCGAGGTGGCCGGGGTCGAGGCGCTGGTGCGCTGGCAGCACCCGAGGCACGGTCTGACCGCCGCGCAGGGGTTCATGCCGCTGGCCAACGACATCGGGCTGGTGATCCCGATCGGGAGATTCGTGCTCCAGCACGGCCTGGCCCAGCTCGTGCGCTGGCGCGCGCGCAAGCCCGACATGACGCTCTCGCTGAATGTCTCATCGGCTGAGCTGCGCGACCCAGCCTTGCCGCGGGCGGTCGGCAAGGCGCTCGAAGCCTGCGGGCTCGAGCCCGCCGCCCTCTGTCTCGAGGCGCCCGAGCGCGCGCTGTCCGAGGATCCAGGATCGGTGATCACCGCATTCGAGCACCTGAAGGCGGTTGGGGTAAGGATCGCGATCGATGACTTCGGCGCCGGGGCGTTGCCGCTCGCGAAGCTGCGAGGATGGCCGATCGACGCGCTCAAGCTCCACAGCAGCTTCGTGGCGGACCTGGACAGTTCGCCGCGGGCCGCCTCGCTGCTGGCCGCGCTGCTGGACCTCGGTCATGCGCTCGGGCTCCAGGTCGTCGCCAAGGGGGTGGAGACTCAGGCGCAGCTCGCGCAGCTCCGGGTGCTGAGGTGCGATGCGGTCCAAGGCTACGCCCTAATGGCACCGGTGACCGCGGATCAGGTGCACGACATGCTTTTGGCCGCGGTGGCCTGAGTGCCCGCGGTCCCGGCCGCTCACGCGCGGAGCGTGAAGCCGCTCCCCCTCACCGTCTTGATCAGCGGCGGCGAACCCAGCTTGCGCCGCAGCCGGGTGACGTAGCGATCGACCACATTAGGCTCGGCGGCGCCATCCCAGATCTCCTCCAGAGCGCGCTCGCGCGTGACCAGGCGGCCACTCTCGCGCAGGAGCAGCTCGAGCAGCGCCGCCTCGCGCCCGGTCAGCTCGAGCGCGCGTCCCGCCCGGCTCGCCCGTCGACCCGCCACGTCCAGAGTCAGATCACCATACGAGCGGAGTCCGGCGCCGCCCGCGCCGTCGCCCCCGCGCCGCGTCAGGGCCCGGAGCCTCGCGATCAGCTCCTGTACCGCGAACGGCTTGATCAGGTAGTCGTCGGCGCCCGCCTCGAGCCCGGCGACCCGGTCGGGCACGGCGTCGCGCGCGGTGAGCATCAGGATCGGCGTCGGCAGCCCCTTGCCGCGCAGCCGGCGCGCGACGGTGAGCCCGTCGAGTCCCGGCATGGCCACGTCGAGGACGATCACGTCGGGCGCGGTGCGCTCGGCTTCGGCCAGCGCCGCTCCGCCGTCCGCGGCGACGAACACCTCGTATCCCTCGGCAGTCAAAGTCCGGGCCAGCATCCGCCGCAGCGGTGGGTCGTCGTCGACGACCAGGACCCGGTCAACCACCGGCGACGTCGCGGCGCAGGAAAACCAGGAAGGCTGCCACGAGCGCCGGAATCCCGTACATCGCGCACACCCACGCCGCCCGAACGACCGGCGCCCAGTCGATCGGCTGGCGTAACAGGCCCTGCCAGGCGTTGAACTGCGTGCTCAGCAGGTAGGGCACGGTCGCGCTGAGGCCCGGGAGGATGCCGATCAGCTGGAACAGCAGCGAGATCATCAGCGTCCCGACGACGGCGGCCGCGCTGTTGCGGGTGATCGTCGACAGCAGCACGCCGATGCACACCACGGTGGCGATCGGGATCAGGTAGATGAGCAGGCTCATGTACACCAACTCGAGCCCCTTGGGCGCGGAGACGATCGTTCCGCTCAGCGTCTGCACGGAGTTGAAGCCCGACTCGATGCAGCCGGCGATCACCGCCACCGTGCCGCTGATGAAGATCGCCACGATCGCGTAGGTCAGCGCGGCCAGCGCCTTGCCGGCGAAGATCTGCCAGCGCTCGAGCGAGCGCGTGAGTACGGTCTTGAGGGTTCCGTTGTGGTCCTCGGAGGCAAAGATGTCGCCAGCCACCAGCGCGGTGATCAGCGGGAACATCCACACCGCACCGAACAGCAGGAGAACCAGCGGGACGACCAGCCCGCTCTTGGTCAGGTAGGAGGCGAATGCGAAGTCGTTGCCGTTGTCGCCCCGGTGGTGGCGGAAGTGGATCGCTACGACGAACAGGATCGGGACGATCGCCGCTGCGCCGAGACCAAGGTAAGTGCGCTTCTGGAAGCGCAGCTTGAACAGCTCCCAGCGGTACACGGTCGCGACGCCGGGTCGGGAGCGTGATCGGAGCCTGGCCCCCGCCGGCGCGGGCAAAGTGCCGGCGCCGGAGCTCACCGGGACGCCTCCACCGCGGCGGGCTCGCCCGCCGGCCGGGCCCCGTTGATAATCCCGTCACCCTCAGTGAGCGAGAAGAACAGGTCCTCGAGCGTGACCGTCTGCGGCGTCAGCATCTGGATCAGGGCGCGCGCCTCGATCAAAGCCTGGGACAGCTCGGCGACCGCCGCGTCATCCGCTGTGAAGGCGATCCGCCCGTGCGCGGTCCGCACGTCCTCGATCCCGGGCTGGGCCCGGCACACCGCGAGCGCCCGTTCGTCGTTGGTGGTCAACAGCCAGTAGGTCGCCCCCGCGCTTCGCTTCAGCTCCGCGATCGCGCCCTCGTAGACGATCTTTCCTGAGCGCACGATGGCCACCCGGTTGCACAGTTCCTCGACCTCGGCTAGCAGGTGGCTCGAGAGCATGACGGTCATCCCCTGCTCGGCCAGGCGGCGGATCAGCAGCCGCATGTCGCGCATGCCGGCCGGGTCCAGGCCGGTCGCCGGCTCGTCGAGCAGCAGCAGCTTGGGGTCGCGGAGCAGCGCCGCGGCG
>JAFAZZ010000281.1 GCA_019239375.1 Solirubrobacterales bacterium
GCGATGATCGGCCGCGTGATATCGGTCCCGCGCAGCGTGCAGATCCGGACATTGCCAGGTGCGTTACGGGCGACCATCTCTGGCACCGGAGCCACTCCGACCCCGGCGCCCACGAAGCCGAGAACGGCCGTGTAGTCGTCGTTATGAAAGGCAATGTCGGGAGCAAAGCCGGAGGCGTGGCACGCGCGGATGAACCTGCCGGCATCGGGACATGACTGGGCAGTGCCGAGCATCCAGCGATCATCAGCAAGCTCGGCCAGCCGCAGAGCCCGGCGGCGCGCCAGTCGGTGATCGGCTGGCAGCGCAATCAGCATCGGCTCGTCGAACAGCAGCACTCCGTCCAAGTCAGGGAGCTCGAGATAGCTCTCGTCGTTGCAGAGCGCGAGATCGACCTCACCGCCCCGCAGCAGGGGCAGGACGCCGTATGGGTCCACCATCGAAACCGACAGCTCGACGCCGGGCAGGCGCCGGCGGAACTCCGCGATGGCCAACGGGACGATCGTCGCCGCAGCCGAGGTCAGCGTGGACATGCGAAGTCTGCCCGCTCGCATGCCCAGCAGAGCGTCCAATGCCTCCTCGGCGTGCTTCAGGCGCGCCAGGATCCCGTCGGTATGAGCCACGAGCAACTCACCCGCATCGGTCAGCCGCACGCCGTCGGGGCGTCGCTCGAGCAGCGTCGCTCCTGTCTCCTGCTCGAGCAGTGCCACATGACGTGAGATAGCCGGCTGCGTGTAGCCGAGTGACTCGGCCGCCGCAGAGAACGAGCCGCGTCGAGCCACCTCGCGAAGCACCCGTAGCCGCCTCACATTGAGCATAACGAGAGGTTATACCAGCCCCAGGAGAACCATATTTGCGTTCATAGCGCCGATCCCTCAATCTCTTGCCTCATGCACGACGGCATCAGGAAGTACCGGCACTCACCGCCCGTGACCATTCGATGGGCGACACCGGCCGACGCGCTGACGCTCGGCGTTCTGGCCGAGCTCGACGAGGCCGCTGTCCCCGAAGCTCCCGTCCTGCTCGCCTTCGTCGACAACGAGCTATGGGTTGGTATGTCGCTCTCGACTGGAGCGCTCATCAGCGACCCGTTCAAGCGGACGGCGGAGGTTGCCGCCCTCGTTGTCGAGCGGGGACGGCAGCTAACCGCCCGCGACGGCCGGCAGTTTGCCTTGACCGGCCGGCGCCGGCGCTTGTCGGCCGCCACCCGGTACGGGGCGCGAGCCCAACCCCGATGGCGCTCGTCAGCCTTTCAGCGCTACCTCTGAACGCTGCCTGACCTCGTCGAGCAGCTCGGCGAGGATGCTCTCGAGCTCGAGGGAGAGGTCGTGGTCGAGGAGACGGCCGTGCTCGTCGAAAGCCTCCTGCGCACCCGCGACCGGGAGCTCACGATCGACGACCCGCGCCCCGGCGGCACCCAGCGCCTTGCGCAGCTCGGCCTGGGACCAGACGCCACCGAACATGCTCGTACTGGCTCCGACCACGGCGGCCGGTTTGTTGCGCAGCACCGTCTCCTTGAACGGTCGCGAGGCCCAGTCGATCGCGTTCTTCAGCTGCCCGGGGATCGAGGAGTTGTACTCCGGCGTGGCAAACAGGATCGCGTCGGCCTCGGCTATGGCCGCGCGCCAGTCCTCGACCGCTGCCGGTGGGGAGGGCTCGTCGTCCTCGTCGAACGGCGGGATCGCCTTCAGCCGCTCGTATTCGGTGAACCGCGCCTCGGGCGGCAGCAGCGACGCTGCCGCCCGCAGGAGCTGGCCGTTGTGAGAGGTCTGACGTAGTGAACCCGATACTCCGAGCACTCTCATCGAGCTCACGCCTGGACGAGCTCGAGCTCCACCGTCAACTTGACGTCGTTGGCCACGGCGAATCCGCCCTTGGGCAGCGGGGCGTTCCAGTTCAGGCCGAACTCCGTGCGGTCGACAATCGTCTCGAGCGTGAGCCCGACCTTGGTCACGTCGCCGAGGGTTACAGCCGGCCCGGCGATCTCGCCCCGCGCCGCCAGGGCACGCGTGTTGCCCTTGATCGTCAGCTCGCCGTCGACGATTACCTGATCGCCTTCGCGGCGCAGCGAGGTGGAGCGAAATGTGATCTGCGGGTAGCGCTCGACATCGAAGAAGTCAGGTGAACCAAGATGGCCCTGAAGGTTCTCGTCCTTGACCACGATCGAGCTCGCGTCGACCGTTCCGACAAGCTCGGCCGAGCTCTCCTCGACGGTCAGGGTGGCGTCGAGTTTCTCGAATCGGCCGCGGAAGGTGGCGACACCCATGTGCTTGACGGCAAAGCTCGCCGAGGAGTGGGTCGGGTCGAGCGTCCAGGTGCCGAGCGGAAGACCGGTGGTGCCGGTCGCAGTGGCGGTGGCAGACATGCGAGGGCTCCTTTAGGAGTGAGGGCAGGAATAATCGGACTGTGGTCCGCTTCTCTTGGGACAGGATAACATAAAGCGGACCATGGTCCGGTTCATCGTGGCAAGCCTTCTGCATCTCTCTCCACCTACCTTCGTCCCAGATCCCCCTCCGTCTGCCTACGATGCGGAGATGGAGCTTCCCCAGGTCGAGAGCGGACGCGCGCGGCGCATCGACGCCGTGCGTAATCGTGAAGCGATCCTCGACGCCGCAACGCGCCTGCTGCGCGACCGCGGCGCCGCCGCGATCACGATGGACTGCGTGGCCAGCGAAGCGGGCGTCGGCAAAGGGACGCTGTTTCGACGTTTCGGAGACCGCGCCGGCCTCTTCCACGCCCTGCTCGACGAATCCGAACGCCGCTTGCAGGAGGGCTTCATCCGGGGACCAGCGCCACTCGGGCCCGGTGCACCGCCAGCCGAGCGGCTGATCGCGTTTGGCCAGGAGCTACTCCAGCTGACCGCCAAGCGCGGCGATCTGTTCCTCGCCTCGCTACCGCCCGAGCACGGCCTGCGCTACCGCTCACCGGTTTACGGCGCCTACCGCGCCCACGTCAGGACGCTACTCGAGCAGGCAGGGGTCGCGCATGCCGATTACGTCGCGGACGGCTTGCTCGCCGCCCTCGACCCCGAGCTGATCATGCACCAGCTGGGCCGAGGTCTCTCGCTCGAGGAGTGCCAACGGGGCTGGGCAACCCTGGTGCGGACGATCGCTCAAGACTAGGCTCCCCCTCCTCCGGCGAACTTCGCGCCGCCGGCGAACTTCGCGCCGCCGGCGAACTTCGCGCCCCCCACCAGCCAGCCGCCGAAGCGCGCGCCGCGGCTGAACCGGTAGGAGACAGCCGGCTATCGGCTGCCAGGAGCCGGGACGTCAGGGCGTAGCCGGTAGAGGAACGGCTGCCAGGAGCTCTTCGGTGGGTGCCTCGATGAGGGCGCTGTTCGCCGTTTCGCTGGCCTCCGAGGCCTTGACGATGTCTATCGCGATGGAGCGCACCTGACCGGCAATTTCGTTGACCGCGAGGTCTGGGTGGCGCGCGCCGGCCGCCGTGGCTCGGCCAGCGGCTCGAAGCGCCGTCTGGAGGACATCCCCGCTGCGCCATGGCTCGTCAAACTGGGCGGGGAGTTCCCAGGCCGCGCGCGCCAGCTCGCCCATGGCCTGCGCAAGCTCGGCTTGGGCAGGTCGGCCGCTACGGACGTAGATCCGGACGTTGCGGGCGAGAATCCGAGCGCCCCGCGCCGCAAGCTCGAGGTAACCCACCGCTCGGGCGTAGCGGTCGAGCTCGGCCCGTGTCGGGCGCCGCAGCGGCGCCCACCGCGCAGTGTCAGTGCCGAGCAGGACCGCGTGGCGCAGCTCGGCAACCCGAGTCTCGAGGCCCTCAGCCGCATGCGATGCGGACTCCGCCTCGCGTACGTCTATGGCGGCCAGCGCCGCCGCCCCATCGCGTAAAACCGTGCCCAGTTCGCCGAACGCGGAAGACGCGGCGCGCGCGACCCCGAGCCGCGGATCGGGCGGGAACAGCAGCATATGCACGGCTAGCCCCACTCCGCCCCCGATCAACACCTCCAGCAGCCGCATCTCGGGCGTCGAGGACAACGTGGCGACCAGGATTGCCGAGACAGCCGCTTCGGTGACCAGCAGCTCGCTGCCTCCGAGGATGATCGCCGCCAGCATCGCCAACCCAACCAGCACGCCGATCTGGGGTAGGCCGTAGCCGATCGCCCGCACTAGTAGATCGGCAAGCACGATCCCGAGCATCACGCCGGCGATCAACTGGACGGCCCGCTGCCGTCGCTCTCCGAATGCCGCGCCCAGCGAGACTACCGCGGCGATCGAGGCAAAGCCCGGCCGCGAATCCACGCCCAGCAACACCGCTACGTACCATGCCCCGACCGCGGCCAGAGCCGTCTGTGCGATCGGCCACAGTCGCCCGTGCACCCGGGCGCGCGCCAACTGAATTAGTCCGCTCTTCACGCTAAGAACACCCCCAACAACGACGGGCGTTACACCCCCCACATGGAGGCTTCTCGCGCTCGCCCCGGAGCTGAATCCTCCGGGGCCGATCGCGCCAGCCGGTTGTGAAAGGCTTGGGTGTGCGGCGGCTGGTCATCGTTCCGTCGATTCTCGCCGGCGACGTGAGTAAACCCGGCTCGGCTGGGAAACACCAGCTGGAGCGGACTCTCCTGTCAGTGAGTCACGGTGGGGTCGCTTTCGAGCAAAGCCAGCATTAAGGAGAGCGCAGTGCATCCGTCAGAAGGCGGTCGGCTGCCGTGGGAGTACGCCGAGGGGCCCACGGTTGGCGATGATGTACCGATCACCAGTCCTCCGCGCCCGGAGGAGAAGCCTGGCGTGCCAAAGCCGCCGCCACGGGAGCCGAGCGGCAACGCCGGCGGCAGCGAGGATCCCCCGGCCGAGGACGAAGTTCGCGAGGTGCGTGCCGAAGACCCTGACCTGTCACCGGAGACGAACGCGCGGCTGACCGAGGAGCTCCGCGACGTGGTCGGAGCCGAGCGCGTCAGCGTTCCCGGAGATCGCCCTCGCGCCACGCGCGGTGAGCATCCGAAGCAGCACGGGCCAGCCGCCCGCCTGGAGGTAAATCGCTTCCAGCTCATCCGCACCGGCGCGATCGTGCTCACCTTCGGGGCGATCATCGCGCTGATCACCCGGGACTGGTGGGTCCTGCCGCTCGCCGCCGGGGTCCACGCCTTAGGCACCATGGTCGTCTCGCTCACCGTGATCCGACTGACCACGGTGTCCGAGCATCCCTCGCCCACGGTCGCCGCTGCACTGTCCGAGGAGGGCGTGTCCAATCCAGACGAGCACTTCTCGCGGATGGTCGAAGAATTCCGCGAGGAACCCGAACGTGGCACCACGGAGGTGCTCTCTCCGGGCTTCAACGAGCGCGCCGCGTCGGCGAGCGCCGACACTCCGGCTGCCTCGGCGGAGCAAAGCTCGGCCATGACACCGACCGCCGAACCCTCGCACCCGGCTGGTGCCGGGGGCGCTCCCGATGCCCTGATCTGGACGACGATGATCTCGCTGCTCGTGCTGAGCATCGTGCTGCCCGCACTAACCGGCGGCGGCTGGATGTGGCTGCTGACGGCCGTGATGGTGCCGCTGATCGCCGGCTGGGCGATGATGCAGCGCGTGATGATCACCCGCCGCAACCCAGCTTCACCTTCAAGGTCGAGCCCCGGTTGTGGCAATCGTCGTTTGTACGGCCGTGGCCGTCGCAGGCTTCTGCGCGCTCGTCGCGTTCGCCTTCCAACACTAATCGGCGCCAGGCATCGGGGGCCTCAAGGCAAGCGCTACCGCGTGCGCCACGAGCGGCTGCCACGGCACGGCACGCGCGCCCGACACGGGATCCGGCGCGCGCGCGCTCGAGCTCGCGCCCCCGGACCTGACCGGCGCCCGTCAGCTGGCGCCGGTTGGCCGAATTTAGCGAGCTCAGCGCAGCAGGTTTGGCACGTATTCCGGCCTGCGCGCAGTGGTGATTTTAACCCGTGACAGGGGCAGCCTGGCAGCCGTCGCGGTGGCGTGGCTGAAGTTGAAGTAGTCGAACATATCCCCGATCGCGGGTCGGTCGAGTGGCACGTACGGATTGCCGCGTCGGCTTCTCGGATTCGGGAGGTTGTCGAGACTGCGAGCCGAGAGTGGCCGCAGCCTCCAGTTCCGCTCGATGAACTTCAGCAGCGAGGCGTGGTCAGTGTAGGTGTGGCTGACGTAGCCCGGTTTCGCGTATGGGGAGACGACGATCATCGGCACTCGGGTGCCGTCGCCGAAGAATGAGATCGGCTGCACGTAACCCGAGTCGTAATAGCCGCCGCCCTCGTCGAAGGTGACGAAGATCGCCGTATTACTCCACAGCTGCGCGTTGTCCTGAACCTCGGAGATCGCGTGTTGGACGAATCCTTCGAATGCCGCCAGCGTCGAGTAGGCCGGGTGCCCATCGTCGTCGCCCGGCTTGAGGAACGACACGGCCGGCAGCGTCCCTGTGGAGACCGCGGCGTCGAAATCGCCCACTCCGTGCTGGATGCGCGCCCGCTGCGCGGGGTTGGTCATGATCGAGCTGGCGTACTGCATCGGATCGCAGATGCCGCAGTAATTGGGGCCGGGTTGCCCGTTGTCATAGCCCTCGCCAAAGTACCCCCAGCTGATGTGGCGAGCCGACAGCTCGTCGCCGATCGTTCGCAGCGAGTGTTGCGGCGGCACGGTGAATGTGGAGGTATTGAGCGACCCGTCAACGTTGTAGCCGGGGTTGTAGTTGTTCAGGAGGTAGTAATGACCGGACGCGCAGTCGCCGTTGTGGAAGGTCCTGTAGGACAACGTCCGTAGGTACGCGAACACCCCGCTGACTCCCGGGGCTGAGCGATCGGAGCAGTTGGAGTAGCTGCCGCCATTGGTCGTGCCGGTCTGGCCGTACCCGTCCTGGGTGTAGAAGTTGTTCGTGCCAGGCTGCGGGTTCGGGTTCTCGACTTCACCTGCGGGAGGGGCCGTCGGGTTCCCGTTGCCGTCCTGGTAGAACGCGGCGTCTCCGGTGCCGAGCATGATGTGGTTGGCGCCGGTTCCTCCCATCACGCCCTGGTGATAGTTGTCAGACATCGAGTAGTGGCTGGCAAGAAACCGGAGCGTCGGCGCATCACCCTGAGCCATGTTGTAAAAGCCCATATCGACCGCGCCCTGATCGGTCGATTCTGGCCCGAATGGACTCGGCGGCGGGGCGCCGTTGGAATCCCCGGCGGTCTCGTGGACCCACGTCCACAGCTTCTGTTTGCCGCCGTCGACTTGCTGGTACATCTGGTAGAAGCGGTGAATCGGGTCCCCGACGAACGCGCCGTCAAACGTGCAGGTGTCGCCGTACTGGCCGTGATCGTCGAAGTAAGGAACGTACTTGGTGATTTGATACGGCGCGTTGCGGAGATTCGCCGGAAAACGCGTATCAGGTTGGTTCTCCGGCTGACCGTCGCAGCCCTTCGACACGTATGTTGTGTTCGGCTGGGGCAGCGTGCCGTAGAGCCCGGTCGTCGCCGGCCTGACCTGGTATGTGGTGGTGTCCGTGGCGGTCTGCTGCGCCGCCTTGCCAGCGGCTGGTCCGGGAACTCCCGACGCGGTGACGATCCTCTCCGAGAGGAGGTTTAGGACACGCTGATGGTCCGGCGGACGGTAGGTCGCAAACACGTTGTCAAACGTGTGGTTCTCCCCGATGATCACGATCACGTGCTTGATCGGCGTGACGGTCGCGCCGAAGCCTCCGCGCCCGGGCCGTGCCGTGACGCTCGCCCGCGACGACGCTGTCCCCGACGCCGCCAGCGCCGCTGTCGCTCCCAGCACCGCGAGAGCTGCCGTCAACCCGACGAGCGCCGTGGCGACCGTACGCGCGCGGCGATGGGAATCGATCATCAGGGTCCTCCCTCCGCTTGACCGAATCGGCGCTGCCACGTCCTGAGCCCGGGCCATCGCGCCGCCTTGTGTGACGAGACCTAGATGATTCCCTCCGGCGACGGAATCTAACGGTCGGGTTTAATCGTGTGATGGGGAGGGTCGTGCTCGCGACGATGGGCTCGTGGGGAGACATCTTTCCGGCGATCGGCCTGGCAAAGGGTCTCACCGAGGCGGGTCACGACGCACGGATCGCGGCGTCGCCGGCCTATGACGAGTTGGTGCGAGCAGAGGGACTGGGGTTCGCCGCCATTGGTCCGCTGCTCGGGTTCTCTGACTATGCGGAGGATCCGAAGATCCTCAGCGGCCGTCTGGGAGGCTTCGCCGGGTTCGCGCATCTGTTTCGCCGCTTCATCTTCCCGGCCCTGGATCGCTACGTGGACGACCTCGCGGCCTCCATTCGCGACGCCGATCTGCTCTTGGCCCATCCAGCATTGGTCGCCGCCCCGATCGCGGCCGCGTACGTGAGAGTTCCGTGGGCCACGTTCAGCGTGTTCCCGGGTCTCATCCCGACCGCCTTCTCGCCGCCGGCCCCGACGCGCCTTTCGCCCGGCTCGGGACGGACCGGACGGATGATGCACCGGGTGGCCTGGTCGGCGGCAAGGTTCAACATGGCGCGCCTCTTCGACGGGCCCGTCAACCGGGCGCGCCGTCGGTTGGGGCTTCCCGCCGTGTCCGATGCATTCTTCGCACCGGTCGAGAGCGGCCGTCCCTACCTGGTCATGGCCTCACCGGCCGTGATCGACCGACCCCCGGACTGGCCGGCGACCGTGACGCTCACCGGCTTCGTCGCTTGGGATCGTGTCCGCTCGTTCCCGGATCCCGCGGGACTGGCCGGGTTTCTCTCCGCCGGCGATCCGCCCGTGCTGGTGACGCTGGGCGCGAGCTCGTCGCTTGACCCTCAACACTTCTATCGCCATGCCGCCGAGGCGGTGACTCGTTTGGGGCGCCGGGCCCTCGTCCTGACCGGCCCGACCCCGGCCGACGTTGACCTTCCGCACGATCCTGGAATCTTCGGCACGACGTTTGCCCCGCTGTCGCTGGTGGCCCCCCGTTGCCTGGCTGCGGTGCACCACGGCGGAGTAGGGACAACCATCGGGCTCCTGCGCGCCGGACTGCCCCAGCTGGTGATCCCCCGAGGCTTCGACCAACCACAGACGGCGTGCCGGATGACCCGGCTCGGCGTGGCCCGCGCGGTTCCCTGGCGCCGCGAGAGCACCGAACGCCTGACTCGCGAGTTGAGAAGACTCCTGAGCCATGACCGCTACCGCCGGAACGCTGCCGCGCTGCAAGCTCGCCTGGCCGACGAGAATGGCCTACGTGAGTCAGTACGGCTCGTCGACCTGATCTTGCGCGCCTGACATCCACCCACGGGAGCTAGTGAACGCATCCGCGTCGATGACGCCTGTCTGCGACGGGCCGCCCGCGATGAGCCGAAGGATGTCCTGCCTCGCGGCGTGACGTCGTCGAGCTCCAGCACGCCGCGACCGGCGACGAGATGGTCGTGGTTTCTCGCCGGCGCTCGGGGCCTTCTGAAAGCTCGTCCCGCGGCCGGTCTGGGTGGTGGGTGGGTCAATTCGCTCACTCGAGCCGACGAGTTAGCCGAGGAATGAGTGGAAGGCGCCCAGCGGCTCGGGCAGGGTCGGCGTGAACGGCTTGAACTGGTATGTCTTGCCGGTGTCGAAGCCAGCGTTGCCGGCGGCTGTCTTGTCCACGAACGGGGTCAGAGCCGTGACTGCCTGGCTGATGTTGGTCCACTTGAGCGTCCGCTCGTAGCCGTTGTTGTTCGGCGGGTCAACGCTCTCGGGCTCGCCTTGGATCCCGGTCACCTTCTCGATCGGCCCGCCGTCGCGCTTGGCGACGCCGGGGGCGACGACGCGCGCGAGTGTGCGGTGGTCGCTCTCGATCCCCATGATCCGCGCCGAGGTGACGCGAAGAGCAGCGCTGCTGAAGTTCCGTACCCCGACCAGGTAGGCCGCGATGAACGCGTCTTCGAGCGTGACCAGAACGTTCAGGGTCGTCTGGGCGTCGGAAAACATCTTCGAGGGGTAATAGAAGGTCGTGAACGGCGACGGCTTGCCGGTCACGCTCTCCTCGAGCAGGTAGTGCGACATCTCCTCCTGCCGCGCGGCCTTCAGGTAGCCCCGGTCGTCGGACGCCAGGTGCCTGAAGAACGGGGCTGTGTCGATGATGTGGGTGTACGTGGTGACCGCGAGCGCCTCGGCGATCTGAGCCGCGCCCAAGATTGCGAGATCGCCACTGGTCGGACGGCCCGCCTTGGCTGCCGCCAGCGAGGGCATCAGCGCCTGCAGCCCGGTGATGCCGACGACCGTGCCAGCACCGGCGGCGGCCCGACCGAGAAACTGGCGGCGATCGGTTCCTGGACCTGCGTGCCCTTCAGACATGTTCCGGGTTCCCCTTCCACTACGGAGTTGACGATTTGTCCATCCGTACGCAAGCGGGAGAGAACCGGCTCACTCGGCGGCGACAAACGGCGCGAGGCGGCGTCTGCATCAATGGGTTTGGACTCGTTGGGCGCACTCCTTGATGGCGAGGCTCCGGATCGCGAACCCTGCGAGGCTCCGGATCGCGAACCCTGCTTCCGGACGAGGGGAAGGTTTCTTATCCGGTCATCGGAGGTAGCCGTCCAGCCAGTCGAAGATGCGGGTTTCACGCAGGGCACGCGCCATCGGCTCGCAGTGCCCGGCTGCGCCCTCTTGCGCGGTGAAGCGGACGAGCTCCTTTGGGCCAGTGAGTCGGCCGTAGGGCTGCTCGGGCTGTGACCGCGAGGCGTTCGACCGCCAGATGGCCGTCGCCGAGGCCGCCGCACCAATGTTCGGGCATGAGAACCCTCCCTCTCAGCCTCCGATGCCCGGATGGCCCCGGTGAAGTCCGAAGGACTGGGTCGTATGACGTTTCCCGCGCACTGGCGGCGCTGGCGCGGACACGTTTTGCTTACCGGCCCC
>JAFAZZ010000432.1 GCA_019239375.1 Solirubrobacterales bacterium
TCGCCGGCGGACTGGCCGCGGTCGGCAACCGGCCGCTGGTCGGCCTGGACGGCCATCTCCTCGCGCCGGGGCAGGCAGCCGGTGCGGTGCTGCTCGCCTGGGCCAGCGCGCTGGCGCCGACGCTGGCGTTCGCGGCGGTCGGGCTGCTCGGCTCGGTGGCGCTCGGTCGTTCACCCATGGGGCTGGTGATCCCCGCATTGCTCGCCTTACTCCTGCAGATCGCGCAGCTGCTCCCGCTGCCCGTCGTCGTCCGCGTCGCCCTGCCGAGCTACGCCTTCATCGCCTGGCGCGGGCTGTTCACCGACCCCGCCCAGACCGGTCCCCTCATCGTCGGCGTGGCCGTCAGCCTTGTTTGGGCGCTGGCCGCCGCCATCCTGGCCTACCAGCTCCTCATCCGCCGCGACTTCACCGACGTGGCGTACGACGGCACCGGCCGCCGTGCTCTCGTGCGAGCGGTGCTGCCGTTGGCGGCTCTGCTCGCCGTGACCCTCGGGGTAATCGCCAGCGCGACATCGGCCTCCCGCTCCGGGATCGACAGAGCCAAGGTGGATCGCTCACTCGCCACCGCGTTTGCCCATCTCTACCGCATGCAGACCGGAGAGCTCCATCGTCCCGGCGTGACCGAGGCGCAACTGCGGAGCAGCGCCTCCTGCGACAAAGGTGGCTCCCTGGTGGAGGCTGTGGGACCGGGCAACGACTGGCGGTGTGTCGTGACCTGGCAGCTCCCAGGTTCCGCGGCGATCGGCTCGGCCATCTATCAGCTCGACGTCAACCCGGACGGGCGGTACGTCGCCGACGGTGACGGACCACAGGAAGTCAACGGGTTCTTCCAGGTGCACACTCCGACGGGTGATGCACCAAATCCCCTTTGGCAGTTCGACGGCGCCGTCGATCTGCTAACCGCAACATCGCCTAGTTAGTTAGCTAGGGCGGGTCGCTGCGCGCTGAACGCCAAAGGTCACGATCGGCGCGCGGACGAACTTCGGGCGTGCGAGCACCTGCTCAAGCTGGCTGAGCAAAGCTGGAGACCGGGCGGTGACATGCTTCCCCCATCGCCCTCACAACCGTGGCCGTGGTCCACGGTCGGTCGGAGAGCGCCGGTCGGTCGGGGTTGCAGAAGCTCGCGTTCAATAGGGGGCTGGCTGCCGGATCGACCGCTGTGGCACCGACCGGTCCTGTCGTTTCGGGCGCCATCCGGATGTACCGATGGCGCATGTCGGGAAGTCGATGCCGACCGACGGCGGTTGTTATCTAGTGGGACGTCCGCGAATGCGACGAGAAGAAGGTCGGCGGCGCCTCAGGGTGGTTCCCCATCTCGGCCAAAAGCGCAGCCAGATGGTTTGCGTTCTGCTACGCACCGCCCGGGCAGAAGTGCCGCGGCGCTGCCGCTCGGCCCTGGGCGAGCGAGTGCCATTTCGACGCGGTCTTTCGCGCAGCCGAGATTCGTCCGCAGCGGCTGAGATCTCCGGCGGTCAGAGCTTCCCGCGGCTCCTGCCGGGGCGGCAGCCCTCCTCGGCTCATGCGGGCACGAGGACGCGGACCCCCTGTCGGGTGTATTGGTTGTCGGACGTGATGGCCGCCGCCATGGGGCGGCGGCATCACATCGTTTCCTCAGATGCCGTGCACGGCCACGGTCAGGCGGAGCTCGAGGCGCAGCAGCCACAGGCGCAGCCGGAGCGCAGGCGTCGACCGATAGGGGTCCGAGATGGCGTGACCGTCGAATATCCCGATCGCCGCGACCGGATGCCCTTCCACCTCGGCGATCAGCATCGGACTCTCGGGTGCATGGCTGCCGGCGAGCGCGGCCAGGCGATCTATCCGCTCGCCGTCGGCTCCGTCGGCCATTGCCCCTCTGATGGTGGCGGAGGCGCTCATGCCGCCGCCTTCAGCGCGAGCTCCTCGATGGCGATTTCGCGCATCCGGTATTTCTGCGTCTTGCCCGTCACGGTCATCGGGAAGGACTGGACGAACTTCCAGTAGCGCGGGATCTTGTAGCTGGCGATGCCCCCGCGGCACGCCGCGATCAGCTCCTCCACGGAGGCCGTCGTGCCTTCGGCGAGGCGCACCCAGGCCATGACCTCCTCGCCGTAGCGCTCG
>JAFAZZ010000437.1 GCA_019239375.1 Solirubrobacterales bacterium
CGCGGAGGTCGATTGGGGCGAGGCGAAGGTGATCATCGCCGGTGTGCTGATGACCGTGGGGCTGTTTGTGATGCGCTCCTGCTTTTCGGGCGCGTGTTTCGTGATGGCGTTCGAGACGCAGTCCCAGCAGGCGTTCTTCGAGGGGCACGTGGCCGCGTTTGAGTTCTTTTCCAGGGGTATTCGGGACCCTCCGCTGCGACAATCTCAAGGCGGCGGCGAAGAAGACGTTGAAGGGGCGCCGGCGGGTTGAGAACGAGCGGTTCGTCGCGTTCCGCTCCCACTACCTGTATGAGTCGTGGTTCACCTTGTCGGGGATCGAGGGGGCCCATGAGAAGGGCGGGGTGGAGGGAGAGGTTGGCCGGTTTCGCCGCTCGCATCTGGTGCCGGTGCCGGAGTTCGCCTCGCTTGAGGAGCTCAACGACCAGCTCGCTGCGTTCTGCATCGCGGATCTCAGGCGCGTGATTTCGGGCCGGTCGGTGACGGTCGGGGAGCTGCTCTGGCGCGAGATCGATCATCTGCGGCCGCTGCCGAAGGATCCGTTCCCGACGTGGGAGGAGTCGACTCATCGCGTCAACCAGAAGTCGATGGTCACGGTCCGGCGCAACCACTACTCGGTGCCGGTCCGCCTGGTGGGACTGAGGGTTCTGGTGTGGGTCGGCGCGCGCGAGATCACCGTCTTGCACGACGGCGAGGAGGTCGCCCGGCATCCCCGGCTGCGCGGCAGCCAGCAGCGGTCCGCCAGGCTCGATCACTATCTCGAGCTGCTGCAACGCAAGCCGGGCGCGCTCGAGCATTCGCTGGCGTTGCGCCAGGAACGCGAGCAAGGACGCTGGCCAGAGTGCTTCGATTTGCTGTGGCGCGCGATCGAAGGCAAGGTCGGGGCGAGCGAAGCGGCCCGTCAGATGGTCGACGTGCTGATGCTGTGCCGCGAGCACGACCTCGATGTGGTCGAGCTGGCGGTCCGTGGCGTGCTCGCCGCCGGGGCACACGACCGGGCGCGCGGTCGCGGTGCTGATCAGCCGCCAGCAGCGGCCCGAGCCCGAGGCGCTGAGCGAGCTGCCCGAGCGGCTCACCCAGCATGAGCGGCCCGAGCCGACCCTGTTTGACTACAACCAGCTGATCGCGCGGGAGGCGAGGCGATGAGGTGGCCTGCATACCACTGCCTCGACGCGTTCAGCGAGCACGACCACGTCGGCTATGACGACGACGGGCTGCTGTGCCAGCTGGTCAGTGTGATCATGACCGACGACACGATGCGGCTGGACCCCGCGGTGTGCGTGCTCACCAGCGAACAGGCTCGGGAGCGCGCCGCCGAGCTGCTGAGCTGCGCCGAGCACGCCCAGCGGCTGACGCTAGAGCTAAGGAGCGGACGATGAGCCAGCCGCGCAATCCCAACACCGCAGCGCTGGAGGCGCTCGTTGAGGCGCACGCCCGCGAGCTGCACCTGCCCGCGATCCGGTCCCGCTTCCGCCAGCTGGCTCAAGAAGCGACCCGCGAACAGCAAACGCCGCTTGCGTATCTCGCCGCGCTGCTGCAAGCCGAAGTGCAAGAACGCGCCGAACGGCGCGAGAAACGCAGGCTGCTGGACGCGCGCTTCCCGCTGGTCAAGCGCCTGGAGGACTTCCGGTTCGAGGACAACCCGAACGTTCCCCAGGCCACGCTCGCCGCGCTAGCCGAAGGCACCTGGATCGACGATCGCGAGTCGATCATCTTCATTGGCGAGTCCGGCACCGGCAAGACGATGCTCGCGACCGCGCTGGCGGTATGCGCCTGCCAACAAG
The DNA here is from genome assembly GCA_019239375.1 of Solirubrobacterales bacterium. GTDB lineage: Bacteria > Actinomycetota > Thermoleophilia > Solirubrobacterales > Solirubrobacteraceae > Palsa-465. The sequence continues at coordinate 1,782 of JAFAZZ010000437.1, forward strand.
GTCGGCGCGTCAGGTTCACCACCCTGGCCGCACTCGCCAACGAACTCCAAGAAGCAGACTCGCGCCGCGAGCTCGGTCGCGTCGTCGGCCGCTACACCCGAGTTGAGCTCCTGGTCCTGGACGAACTGGGCTATCTGGCCTTGCCCGACGGCGCCGCCGAGCTTGTCTCCCAAGTGATCTCAGAGCGCAACGAACGAGCCAGCCTGATCTGTACCACCAACCTGGCGTTCGGCGAATGGACCAAGGTGTTCCCAGACGCTCGCCTCGCGAAGGCGGTCGTCGACCGGATCACGCACAAGGCGCACATCATCGACACCGGCACCGAGAGCTGGCGCTTCCGCCACGGACTCCAACGCAAACGAGCATGACCCCGCCCCCAGGACACGCACGCGACTATCGCCGCAAAGCCCTTCGCGCCACGCGCTCAGGCCATCGCGACGACAGTCGCGTCTCGCTCTCCGACCAGGCGATCAGGCAACATCAACCAAGCACAACAACCGACGCGAAGTGGGTCCAATTCAAGGCGTCGCGCCTGGGCCAGTGCAAGTCGTCGGACCGAGGTTGAGCGCCATCGCGAGCTCCCGCGCCTACCGACGGAGCTGGCGATGGCTTTGAGCCGCATCATCCATCGGCCGTCCTCGTTCGAGGCCGTCACTGGCCCTACAACACGCCGTCCGTTGCGAGCGTGGGTGTCGCGATGAGCCGTGAGGCCATCCCGGCGGTATTGGCGCGGGAGGATCTGTCCTGCGGCGAGCGGCTGGTGGCGTTCTCGCTGGCGAGCTTCGCGGATTCGCGGGAATCGTGCTCGTCCTGGTACGCCGGC
>JAFAZZ010000441.1 GCA_019239375.1 Solirubrobacterales bacterium
ACGGCCAGCACGGTGACATCGCGTCCGAACAGCTCCACGGTCCCCTCGCTCGGCGCCAGATCGCCGGCAATCAGGTTGAACAACGTCGACTTGCCGGCGCCGTTGGGGCCGAGGATCGCGCGGCGCTCCCCGGGCAGAACGTCGAGATCGACGCCGTGCAGCGCAGGCACCGCACCGAAGTAGCGGCTGAGGCCGCGGGAGCGCAGCAGGGGCGCCGCGGCGGTGGCGGTCACCGTGCCACCTGCCGCTGCCCGGAGCCGGTGCCCAGTTGTTCGGGATCGAGGGCCGCCGCCGCGTCGCCGGCCGGCGCGCAGGGGGGCGGTGACGGAGCCGCGGCACCTCGCTTGGCCACCATCGTGAAGACCCTGTGGGCCAGGCCGGTGAGGCCGTCGGGGCTCAGGATCAGGATGACGAGCAGGACGATCCCGATCCACGTCTCAAAGCGGGCCGTGATCCCGCGCGTATAGGTGTCCAGGAGCGTGAACACGAGCGCGCCGACCCACGCTCCCTCGATCCGGTACAGGCCGCCGATCACCGCGATCGTCATCAGCTGGATGACCTGAGAGACCTGGATCGTCCCGGGGGAGATCCGGGTGTCGGCCCACGTGCCCAGCACGCCGGCCAGCGCGGCGATCAGGGCGCCGACGGCGAACGCCAGTGTCCGGTGCAGGCGGACGTTGAACCCGAGCGCGCGCATGCGTACGGGATCGTCGCGAACGCCCTGCAGCGCGAGGCCGAAGTTAGTGCGGGCCAGCAGGCGGATGCCTATGTAGGCAATCACCGAGCAGGCCAGGAGGAGTTCGTAGATCGCCGCCGGATGCGTGACCGGGTTGCCGACGAAGCCAGGTGCCGACACGCCGTTGATGCCCTCGTGTCCGCCGAAGCTGCCGGACTGGGAGAAGAAGTAGTAGGTGATCACTCCGAGCGCCAGGGTGATCATCAGCAGATAGATCCCTTCGCTGCCGCTGACGATGGCGCCGAACAACAGGCCGAACATCACGGCGATGGCGATGGCCAGCACAGCGGCGAGGATCGGATCCATCCCGTTCGTGACGATGAACCGCGCCATCAGGAATCCGGCGATGCCGTACAGGCCGGTCTGGGCCAGCGAGACGATGCCGCCGTAAGCGGCCAGGAAGGTGAGGCTGACCGCGGCGAGGCCGAAGACGAGGGCGCGTACGGCGACGGCACTCGTGAAGTACGTCGTGAACACGGCGGGGACAAGTGCGAGAGCCGCCACCAGCGCTGCCGCCAGGGCCAGGCGCAGCGGCGCGGTCAGCTTCACGTGCGTCTCCCGAACAAGCCCTGCGGGCGGACGGCCAACACCACGACAAGCAGGATGAAGGTGAGCAGGATCGAGTCGTTGGTGAACTGCTGGGGGAGGTAGACGGCCGACAGTTGCTCGATCAGCCCGAGCAGGAGCGCGCCCACCGCTGCACCGCGCAGGCTGCCCAGCCCGCCCACGATCACGACGACCAGCGAGCTGAGCAGGAACTGATCATCCTGTCCCGGCGCCAGCGAGAGGATGGTCCCGCCCATCACGCCGCCGAGCCCGGCCAGCGCCGCGCCGATGAAGAAGGCGCCCCCGAACACCAGCGGCACGTTGATACCCAGCGCCGAGGTCATGGCGCGGTCGTCGACGCCCGCGCGGATGATCATGCCGAAGCGGGTAAAGCGGATCACCAGCCACAGCACGAGGGCAACCGCGAGCGCGGCGCCGATGATGAACAGGCGAAAGACCGGGTACTCGAGGTGGTAGAGACCGAGGCCGATCGAGTTGGCTAGCTCGGCCGGCGGAGTGAGGCTCGACGGGGTCGCGCCGAAGTGGACGATCATCTGGTCGGCCAGGATCGTGGCCACGGCGATGGTGATCAGTGCCTGGCGCAGGTCCTGGCCTTGGTTCCAGCGCAGCAGCGCCTGATGCACGAGCAGGCCGATGGCGCCGGTGATCACCGCGGCCAGCACCATCGCGCCCCACCACCCCATGCCGTGGTTGACCAGGTCCAAGGCTACGTAGCCGCCCAGCAGGTAGAGCGCGCCGTGGGCCATGTTGACCACGCGCATGAGCCCGAAGATCAGGGTGAACCCACTGGCGGTGATGAAGTACAGCGCCGCCAGGCTGACGCCGTTAAGCGCGGTGATCACGAACTGGGGGCCGTTACCGCTGATCCCGAAGCCCTGGTCGAAGGCCTTGACGAGCACCCAGACGATCGCGAAGGCCAGCAGCAGCCAGCTCAGCAACGCGGGGCCGCGACGCGTGAGCAGCGAGGCACCTCCTCTCATGGCGGTCGAGGGTAACAGGAATCTAGAACCGAGCAACGAGAATCGATAATTGATTTGTGCTTAGATGCCGCCGTGAGCAGCCGCGTCGGCGGCCGCTGCCACGGGCCGGATCCAGGTGAGCGTCGATCGAAGGAGAGCGAGTGCTAATGGGAAGACTGAAGTGGTGGAGCGGCCGGCGAGGTGGCCGCGTTGCGCTCCTGGTCGCCGTCGTGGCGACGGCGCTGCCCATCGCGGCGTGCGGCTCGAGCAAGAGCTCGAGCTCGGCCGCCGGGCCGACGACAGCGGCCACCACGGCCGCACCGGGAAGCTCCAGCAGCGCCAACGCGCTCAAGATCGGCGTGCTGGCCACCTGCGGTGGTGCGTTTGCGCTGTTCGAAAACGAGGCGTTCTCCGGCGCCAAGTACGCCCTGGTCAAGGAAGCGGGTGGAAAGTCGCTCGGCACCGGGGCTCAGGCCGGCGTCTCGGGTGCCACGATCGCCGGGCGGCCGGTGAGCCTGTACTTCGGGTGCTCTGACGCCACTCCGGACGTCGCGGTGGCCGAGGCTCGGCGGCTGGTCGAGAGCGTGAAGGTCAACATCCTCGTCGGCCCGCTCTCCGGAGACGAGGGAATCGCGGTGGCCAATTACGCCAAAACCCAGCCACAGGTCACCTTCATCAACGGCACCTCGGGAGCGCAGGCGACCACGCTGAGCGTCCACGCGCCGAATTTCTTCCGTTACGGCGGGGACGGGGCGCAGTGGATGGCCGGCTTGGGCACGTATGCCTACAACACGCTGCATTGGCGCAAGGCGGCGATCCTGGGCGAGGATTACTCCTACCCATATACCCAGGCGGCTGGCTTCATCGCGGAGTTCTGCGGCCTCGGGGGGCAGATCACCAAGCGGATCTGGGCGCCGCTGACCACCACGGACTGGTCGTCGTACGCCACGCAGCTGCCGCGCGACGTCGACGGTGTCCTGCTCCTGACGGGGGGCACCGACACGGTCAACGTGCTGAAGGCATACCTCGGGTTCGGCGAGCAAATCAAGGGCCACGTCCTGGGCGGCTCTTCCGTCCTCGACCCGACCGCTTTCACGGTGGGCAGCCAGCTCGCCGGCCTCGCCGGCGGATCGCCGGTGCCGCTGGGCGGAACCAGCGCCGGCTGGACAAGCTATGTCAATGGCTTCTCCGCGGTCTACCCAAAGTCGCTGGCCCAATCGCTGTTCACCGTCCTCTACTACAACGCGATGTCGGCGACGATCGAAGCGCTCAAGCAGGTCAACGGGTCCCTAGCCAACCAGCAGGCGGCGCTGAAGGCAGCGCTGACCAAGCTGACCCCGACCTTCCCCAACGGACAAGTCAAGCTCGACCCCAACCGCAACTCGGTCCAGCCGGCCTACGTCGTGCAGGTCGTGGGCGGCAGCGGCGGGCTCTCGTTCAACGTTCTGCACACGGTCAACAACGTCAGCCAGGACTTCGGCGGGGTATTCAAGCCGGGCGGCACGGCGCCGAGCCGCACCGCGCCGGCGTGCGCCAAGGGTCCGCTGCCGCCTTGGTCGACCGGCGCGTAACGATGTGCGGTCAGGATGGCCCGGCCCGCCGGCCGGGCCGTCTGGCGACGGCGCCAGCTCCTGTGTCACCAGCGCAACCGTGGAGGAAAGCGATGAGTCAGACGACCCCGGAAACCGATGAGCCAGACGAGGCCTAGAAACCGATGAGCCAGACGAGGCCTAGAAACCAATGAGTCAGGCGATCCCCGTCACCGATGAGCTTGAGCGCTTTCGGCTCGACGGCCGCGTAGCGATCGTCGCCGGTGGCACCGGCGGCATCGGCAGCCGGCTGACCCGGGCGCTCGGGCGGGTCGGCGCGCGCGTCGTCGTGCACGGGCGCGACCAGGGTCGCGCCGATGCGGTCGTGCAGGGCCTGCGCGATGAGGGGGTGGAGGCGCTGGCGGTGATCGGCGACCTCACCCGGCACGCCGATTCCGATCGGATCGTCGACGAGGCCCTGGACGCGTTCGGGCGCGTCGACGTGATCGTGAATACGGTCGGCGGGGCGGCGGGGACCGCGCTCTACCCGGCCGAGTCCTATCCCGAGCACGAGTGGGATCGGATCGTCGACCTAAACCTCCGGGCGTCGTTGCTGCCCACGCAGGCCGCCGCGCGCGCGATGATCGCCGGCGGCCGCGGCGGGCGGGTGCTGCACTTCTCCTCGGTTCGCGGTCAGCTTGGCATCGATAACGGCTTCTCGGCCTACGTGGCGGCCAAGGGCGCGCTCGACGCCCTCACCCGCCAGCAAGCCACCGAGTGGGCCAAGCACGCAATCACCGTCAACGCAATCTCCCCAACTTTCGTGGCCACTGAGCAGGCGGCCAACCTGCTGGCCGACGAGAAGTTTCGGGCCGGCCTGGAGGCGAGGATCCCGCTGCACCGGATCGCCGATACCGACGACGTAGTCGGCGCCTCGCTGCTGCTGTGCTCGGACGCCTCCTCGTTCATAACCGGTCAGATCCTCACGCTCGACGGCGGGTTGACCGCGTGTCAGTGAGGCGGTACCCGACGACATTGACACAGACACAGGAGGACCCGACGTGAGGCGCATCATCGACCTCTCCATGCCCGTGCACATGGACATGCTCACGTTCCCGCGTGTGCCCCCACCCGCGCTTACGGTGTACGAGAGCCACACCGACTTTGCCGACCGGATCGGCGCCAGCGCCTACGGCGTCGATTCACTCACCGCCAGCTACCTGGTGGTGCAGAACGACCACGTCGGCACACACCTGGACGCGCGCAAGCACATCGTGCCGGATGCCGGCGGGCCGGAAACCATTCCACTCGAGTACTGCATGTCGGACGGCGTGCTCCTGGACTTCACCGACAAGGAGCCCGGCTACGTAATCACCGAGGACGACGTGCGCCGCGAGCTCGACCGCATCGAGTACGCCGTCAAGGAACGCGACATCGTGCTCAACCACACCGGCGCCGGCGCGTACAACACCGAGGAGCGCTACCGCACCGAGCATCCCGGCATGAGCGCCGGCGCGACCCGCTGGCTGATCTCCCAGGGTGTGAGGCTGATGGGGTGCGACGCCATCACCTACGACCCGCCGGTGTGGGCGATGTTCGAGAAGAAGCTCTTCTGGGAGGCGCATCGGGTGATGTGGGACGAGGAGTACTGGCACCTGGAGAACCTGATGAACCTAGAGCAGATTGGACGGTCGCACGGGTTCCAGGTGTACGTGCTCCCGATCAAGTGGGTCGGCACCACAGCCGCACCGGTGCGCGCAGTGGCGATCGTTGACGACGAATCCGACGACGGCGCGGGTCCCGCCTGAGGCGCACCGGGTCACTTCCAGCTCGGCGGATCGAGTCACTTCCCGCTGGTTCGCTCAGAGCTTCAAAAGCACGGTCAGTCCTCGTGGCCCCGCCCCACTAGCCGCGGCGGTTCTTGGCCAGCATCCGACCGAAGTGGTCGAAGTGGCTGCGAATCGCCCGCCCGGCGGCGCGGGCGTCACGGCGCCGGAGCGCTTCGACGATTGGCTCATGCAGCTCCGCCGCCTCTTTCGGAGTGATCCCCATGCGGAGCGCCGTGATTGCTGTGCGCGTCTCCACCTGCAGCGAGTGCCAGATCTCGATCAGGCGCGAGTTGCCCGACGCCAGGACGATCAGCTCGTGAAAGCGGGCGTCGTGCTCGACCTGCTCGCGCATGTCCTTGGCTTTGCGCATCCCGGTCAGCTCGACCTCGAGCCCCGACACGTCGCCGCCCATCCGCTTGGCGGCCTCGACCGCGGCGACTTCCTCCAGCGCGCCGCGGATCGGATAGACCTCGATCAGCTCGGCGTCGCTGACCTGGCGAACTCGAGCTCCGCGGAATGGGGCCGACTCGACGAAGCGCACCGACTCCAGATCGCGGAGCGCTTCGCGTACGGGTGCCTGGCTGACTCCGAGCTCCTGGGCGATGCGAATCTCCACCAAGCGATCGCCGGGGGCGTAGAAGCCGGACACGATGCGTTCGAGCAGAACGCTCTTGACCTCGTCGCGCAGGACGGTGCGCCGGATCGACAGCGTGCCGGCGGCCTCGGCTGCGGCTGGTTTGGGCTCGGGCACCATGGCTTCCAATCTTCTCAGGTCAAGTGATCGCGACCGGATCGACCATCGATCCGGTCGCGCCCCGGATGGCGAGCGGCAGCGCTACGAAGAGAAATTCGCGCACGCCTGCCGCGGCGAGTCCCTCGAGGTCCAGGCTCTCGAGCAGGTAGATCCCGTGCTCGATCAGCAGCAGCGTGTGTACGGGCTGAGGGTTGGCCGGTGTCCCGCGATCGGGCGCAGGCTGGACCTCGTAGGTCTCGGTATCGGTTCCGGTCGCCACAACGCCGCGCTCGAGCAACAGTCGAGCGGCGCTGATGTCGGGACCCGCGCCCCGGCTGGCCGACAGTCGATCGGGGTCGGGCCAGCCCGCCAGGTAGCCCGTGCGCACCAGGGCGACGTCGCCCGGCCCGACCGCGACGCCGGTGGCAGCCTCGATGGCCAGCAGCTCGTCCCCCGTTACCGGCTCGCCAGCCGACAGCGCCGTTACCCCGCGATGCCCTGGGACGTCGTATAACACCCCGCGGCGCCACAACGGCGGGATCTCGGTGGCGTCTCCCGCCACCGGGCCGAAGTCGCCGAGCTCGGCACGAGCCGACCCGCCGTGCCAGCGGTCATCCTCACCGACCGTCATGTGGGCGTGCGCGTCGATGTGGGCGCCGGTGTGAGTGGTCCCGATCACGAGTTCGCTCAGATAGCCCAGGCAGGCGTCGTTGGGCAGACCCCAGTGGTGATCGCCGGTCACCCGGCTGCCGTGTGGCGTGCGGTAAGAAACGACCTCGAAAGTGGGATGGCCGGGAAACAGCGGCATCTTGGGAAAGCGCTCGCGGGCCAGGCGGTACATGCGGCCCTCGCGGATGAGTGCCACGCCGGCCAGGACGTGCGCCGGAGTCGGAGCGGCCGCGTCGGCCGCCGGCTGGCCGGCGCGGACGATGCCCCGGTTGCTAACGCCGCCGCCGGACGAGGAGCTCACCGCGCCGTTTTCCACATCCGCGTGCTGCACCTCGCGCAACGCCTGGTCGAGCATCGGCTGCGCGAGCACGCGCGCGTGCTCGAGGCTCGGGTCGATCCGGTCCAGCGAGCTACGCACCTTTGCCACGGCGCGCTCGCGCGTGGCGCGACCCGACCGTACCCAGCTGATCACCAGCGGGGTCAGCGTGTCCAGGAATGACAACGAGTCGGCTGCCTGAAGCAGGTCGGCGTCCGCCCAGCCGCCGTCCTCGTGGACCCGGATGAGCGCTTCCACCTCCTTGACGAAATCATCGGAAGCGCCCTGTTCGCGCAGCCACCGCGCCGCAATCGCGGCGCAGCGGTCCTGGTGCCAGCGGTTGTACTCCACCGAGTCCCAGTCGCGCGCGGAGTCCCAGTCGACCGTCGGGTCGGGGAAAGCGCGCTCGATGTCGTGCAGGATGGCGGCGACCCGTAGGCGCTCGCCTGCCTCGGGGTCGAGCTCGAGCAGCCATTCCTCGGTTCCCAGAAGATGGCGCGCGTGAGGATGGTTGACCTCCTGCACCCAGCTCCGGGCCGCCGGGAGCAGGTCGCTCACGGGCTCGCCCGCCGTCAACTGATCACCGGGCTCGCCCGCCGTCACGTGGTCACCGGTCGCGCCTGCAGCACGTAGAGCTCGCCGTCCTGCACCGCCCATTCGATGTCCTGCGGCACCCCAACACGCCGCTCGAGGTCATCGCCCAGCTGGGCCAGCTTGGCCAGCAGCTCATCGCCCGCCTTGCGCACGCCCCCCTCCTCGGGCGAGAGTGGACGCTCGGTCACGCCGCCCGCCTCGTCGGGGACGATGGCGTACGGCTGCTCGTGCACGTGAGCCCTCCGCACGCGGCCATCGCGCTTGATCACGTAGTGATCAGGCGTCACGGCCCCAGACACCGCCGCCTCGCCCAAGCCGATGACCGCCTCGACGACCATCCGATCGCGGCGCCCCCGCACCGGATCGCAGGTGAACAGGACGCCCGCGAGCTCCGCCTGGACCATGCGCTGGACGACCACCGCCATCCCGAGATCGGACAGCGAGCCTTTCTGGGCGCGGTAGAACAGCGCGCGTTCGGAGAAGAACGAAGCCCAGCAGTCGCGGATCCGCGCCCGGACCTGATCAGCGCCGCGGACGTGCAGGAACGTCTCCTGTTGGCCGGCGAAGCTGGCCGCCTCGGAGTCCTCCGCACATGCGCTGGAACGGACGGCGACCGGCACGTCGTCGGGGCCGAGTGCGGCGTAGGCCGTCACCACCGACTCACGCAGCGCCGGATCCAGCTCGACGGTCCTGATCAGGGCATGGGCTGCCTCGGCGTCCTGGGCCTGGGCCAGCCGGCGGAGCTCGGCGCCGTCGTCGTGCAGAGCATCGGCGAGCGCGCTCGCGGGGACCACGAATCCGGGCGGCACGGGAAGCCCCAGCGCTGCCATGCGCGCCAGCGATGATCCTTTGCCGCCGGCACAGCTGACCTCGGTGCAGCCGGCATCGCCGAACGGCAGGACCAGGCTCATGAGGACAGCACCTCGACGACGCCGGTGGCCCCGTTGACCCGGATGTGATCGCCCGTCTTGATCCGTTCGCCGGCGTTGCCGGTGCCGACGACAGCAGGGATCCCGAACTCGCGCGCCACCACGGCCGGATGGGAGGTGGCGCCGCCCGCCTCGGTGACCAAACCCTTGATCTTGGTGAACAGCACGACCCAGGCCGGGTTGGTCATGCGGCAGACCAAGATCTCGCCTTCCTGCACCTGGTCGAACTCCTCCAAGGCGGCGACGAATCGCGCCGCGCCTTCGACGACACCGGGAGAAGCAGGTAGCCCCTTGATCTCGCCCGTGGTGGTGGGCTCGCCGGCGTAGAAGCGATCGGGGAAGCCCCACAGGCCGCCGTAGGGAAACTCGATGGCCGACTTGGTTGCCGTGCCCAACCAGGCTGGGGGGCGCAGCTCGAAGGCCTCCTCGTGCTCGTCGCGACGGTCCGATACGAGGTCCTTGGCATCGAACGCGTCTGGATCGGCCATCAGGCGGCGCAGCTCGTTGTAGCGCAGGAACACGATGTCCTCGGGATCGTCGAGCGCGCCGGCCGCGACCAGCTTGCGGCCGATGGCGATCGCCACCACGCGCAGGCGGGCATTCGTGCCCTGGTCGACGAAGAAGTGATGGTCGGGTGTGAGCGGGTTCATGTTCAGCGACAGCTCGAGCGCACGGCTGAGCTTCTCGCGATTCTCGCCCTCCACGCCTTCCATGACCTGCCGCTTGGCCGCCTCGAGATCGTCGGCCACCGCCTTCAGGTTGGAGGGGTAGTCGTAGTCGGTGGCAACGTAGCCGCGGATCGCCTCGATGATCGGTGCCGGGTCCTCGACCCACAGCTTGTACATGAACTCGTGGGACCACAAAGCTTTGTAGCCGAAGGTCCGCTGATGCGACTCGATCCGCTCGGTGATGAAGCGCCGGCCGCGTTCGCTCTCGCCCAGCGCCTTCATCACCTCGCCGGCTGTCGCCTGCTCGAACGCCGCCCGCAGCTCGCGGTCTGCCTTGACCTCCTCTTTGGCCCGCCAGAGGTCCTCGATGGAGTCCCAGTTGCGGTCCTCGACGCTGGACTGCAGGCGGCCCATGACCGTGGTGTCACCGCCCACCTCATCGATGACCGCGTTGAGGCTCTGCGTGGAGGCGAATTGGGCGAAGTTGAGCATCCAGTGGATCTTCCAGTGGCGATCGTGAATGTCGATCGCGTCCTCGAGCAGCACCGCCAGCTCCAGCAACGACGCTGCGTCGTAGTCGAAGCCGTCCAGGTACTCGAAGTTGTCTTCGATCTCGGGGCGCAGGCGCGTCTTCCACCAGCTCATGAAGTTCGACGCGTAGATCGGGAGCACCCCGCCCAGGTAGGCGCCGATCTGACCGGCGTACTCCGGATCGCGCGGCACGCGCGGCACGTAGCGGCTCTCGTACTCGGTGGCCTCGGCGTGCAGGCTCGGCTCGCAGGGAACGGCCGCCGTGTAGACGTAGCCATTGGCCACCTTGGCGATCCAGTCACCCGCGAACGGCGTGCCGAAGCGCCGGAACATGTGATCGCAGGTCAGCCACCAACCGCCGATGTCGAAGAACAGCGGCGACACCGGATTGGGTATGTGCAGATCGTCGTGGATCCAGAAGAGCTCGCGTTCTCCCTCCTGCCAGTCGACCGGAAATGCATCGCTCCCGAAGTTGGTGCCCAGCACCTCATCGTGCTGCGTGGTTGTGGCCATGTTGGTGGTTCCCTCCCTGAAGTATTTCAGCGGTTGGCGATCATAGATAATCGATGATTACCCGGCAAGCTGCGGACTGGGTCCGCTCGCCGGCGCGCCGGGCGGGGGCTGCGGCGAGGCGGGCGACCGGGCGGGCAGCCCGAGAAGCTGACGGGCGCCGTCGGCGTCGACGGGCTCGCGGTCGAGCAGCGGCGCCAGCGTCATCGCCTTCTCGACCAGCTCGGCGTTGGACTCTGCGCGGCGGGCGCTGGTCACGCGCAGGTTGTCCTCGAGCCCGACCCGGATGTGGCCGCCGAGCATCAGGGCACTGGCGGCGAGATGAAACTGAGCCGGATAGCCGACTCCCGCCGCCGACCAGGTGAACCCGTCGGCCCCGAAGAGCGACTCCGCGGTGGCGCGGACATGTACGAGCTGGGGCAGCGTGGCGGCGTTGGCGCCGAGCACGCCGAGGACGAACTGGATGTGGAGCGGAAAGTCGACAAGGCCCTGGTCGGCCAGGTGGCGGAGGTTGTACAGGTGTCCCACGTCGTAGACCTCGTACTCGGGCTTGGTCCCGGCCTCGCGGAACAGCTCCGCCAGCCGGTAGAGATCGGCGAAGGTGTTGCGGAACACGTACTCGCGCGTGGACTCGAGGTACTCGATCTCCCACGGCGCCATCTCGGGTCGGTGATGGACCCGGAAGATCCCGAAGTTGAACGACCCGCAGTTGAAGGTGGCCATCTCGGGGCGGCAGTCGGTGAGGACCCGCGCCCGCTCCTCGATCGTCATGCCGACGCCGCCGCCGGTGGTCGGCTGCACGATCGCCGAGCAGCGCGCGCCGATTCCCGCCAGGACCTCCTTGAACAGATCCAGGTCGGCGACCGGCCGGCCGGTCTCGGGCTCGCGGACGTGAATATGCACGATCGCCGCGCCGGCGGCGTGCGCGGCCACCGCCGAATCGATGATCTGCTGCGGGGTGATGGGGATGGCCGGGCTCTGACCGGGGACGCTCATCCCGCCGGTGATCGCGCACGAGCACAGGACGCGCGCATCGCTCCCTCCGGCGCGCGTGTCGCTCGCTCGCGCATCGCTCGCTCCGGCGCGCGCATCGTTCGCTGCGGCACGCGCGTCGTTCGCTCCGGCACGCGCCGCGCTCATACCCGCCCGTCCTGGTGCGGGTGGACGATGACCTTGAGCGCGCCGTCGGTGCGCTCGGTGAAGGTGGCGTAGGCCTCGGCAAAGTCCTCCAGCGCATAGCGATGGGTGATCAGCTCGCGTAGGCGGATCCGCCCGCCCGCTGCGAGCTCGATCGCGCGCGGCATCTCGCCGGCCGCCGCCCGCACCCCGACCACGTCGATCTCGTCCAGGACGGTACGGGGCATCGGCAGGCTGGCGTCGCTCAAGGGGATGCCGATCACCGCGACGCGGCCGCCCTTGCGCACCATCTCGACCCCCTGGGCGACTGCCTCGGGTGCGCCCGAGCACTCCAGCGCGACATCGGAGCCGAAGCCGCCGGTGGCCTGGCGCACCGCGTGCACCGGGTCGGTCTCGGTGAAGTCGATCACCTCGTATCCGAGCTCCCGCGCCTTGGCCAGGCGGCGCCCACGGCCGACCACGATGACCCGGCCGGCGCCAAGCGCGTGTGCGCACTCGGCCACCAGCAGCCCCATCACGCCCGGCCCGATCACCGCGACCGCGTCGCCGGCTCGATGGCCACCTCGGATCACGGTGTGCAGCGCGATCGCGGCCGGATCGAGCATGGCCGCCTCCTCGTCGCTCAGCCCATCGGGGACGGGGAACAGGCTGCGTACCGAATGCACGACGTATTGCGCATAAGCGCCGGCGGCGTTGTGTCCGTACTGAGCGTGGAGGCCCTCGACTCCGAAGTTCTCACAGATGTTGTAGCGGCCCTCGATGCAGCGGCGGCAGTAACCACAGGGGGCATGCGAAGTGCCTGCTACCCGCGTGCCTGCCTGCCACCCCAGCGCGGCCGCGCCGGCCCCCACCTCGACCACGTCGCCGCACCACTCGTGCCCGGGGATCAGCGGCCAGTGCTTGGGCCAGAAGCCGGGATAGTGGCCCTGGATGATGTGGGGATCGGTGCCGCAGATAGCGGTGGCGCGGACGCGACAGAGCACCTCGTAGGGTCCTGGCTCCGGGCGCTCCACGTCGCGCACGGCGAACTCGTTCGGTCCCTCGACGACGAGCGCGCGCATCACGCCGGGGGGGCGTGGACGAGGCGCGAGATCGATGTGGACGACATCCTGCTCCTCTCCGGCTTGGCTGCGGACTCCACCGATCATAGATAATCGATACGTGATCTGGTTGGCGAGCTCACCATGCCGCGCTCTGGCGTGACGCCCAACCGCCCCCAACATCGGCGGTGCGTCAGCCGTCTCAGGCTGCGCGACCAGGTCAAGCACGTGCTGCTGGAGCGGATCGTCGACGGAACCGACGCCTCCGGCGAGCGGATCGTCGAGATTCGCGTGGCCCAGGAGCTGGGGGTCAGCCAGGCGCCGGCGCGCGAGGCGCTGCGCGAGCTGGAACTCATGCGCGTCGTCGAGTGCGCGCCGTTCCGCGGTGCGCGGGTGCGCGGCGCGCGCCCCGAGGAGATCGTCGAGATCTACCCGGTGCGGGCGGCGCTCGAGGAGGTGGCGGCGCGGGAGGCGGCGCCGCGACTGGCCGGGCTTGCGGAGCCGCTCGCGCAGGAGGTCGAGTCGATGCGGGCCGCGGCCGCCGCGGACGACGTGCGCCGGTTCGTGAGCCACGACGTCGCCTTTCATCGCGTGCTCGTGCTGGCGAGCGGCAACCGTACGCTGGCCGACATCTGGGAGGGGCTGCACGTCGATCTGCGGACGCGGTTGACTTTGACGGAGCGCCTCGGTCCGCTGGCCGACGTGGCCGAGGCGCACGTGCCGCTGCTGGAGGCGGTCCAGGCGGGAGAAGGGCGGCGGGCCGGACGCCTCCTGCGAGCGCACATCGAGGGCTTTGGACGTGCGCTGGCGCAGGGGCTGGCCCACCCGCTGGTCGAAGGACGGGACGCGTGAGCGGGATGCGCCACGTCGCCGCGCTGTACGACATCCACGGCAATCTGCCCGCGCTCGAGGCGGTGCTCGGCGAGCTGCAGGCGGATCCGCCGGACGCGGTTGTGGTCGGCGGAGACGTGTGCGCCGGCCCGATGCCCGTGGAGGTGCTGAGGTCCCTGCGCGAGCTTCCCTGGGAGATCCACTGGCTGCGCGGGAACGCCGACCGGACCGTGGTGATGGGCTTCGACGGCACGATCCCGCCCGAGGTGGCCGAGCATCCCCTCTACCAGGGAGACGCGTGGGTGGGGACGTTCCTCAGCCGGCCCGACCGCGACTTCCTCGACTCGCTGCCCGCGCTGGTAGCGCTCTCGATCGAATCTCTGGGACCGGTGCTGTTCTGCCACGGCACCGCGCGCAGCGATGAGGAACGGGTGACCGTGCTCACGCCGCCCGAGCGCCTCGCGCGGATCCTCGACGAGGCGGGTGCGGAGGTGGTGGTGGGCGGTCACACGCACCGCCAGTTCGACCGCAGTGTCGACGGGCGGCGGATGATCAATGCCGGCAGCGTCGGACGGCCCTACGAGCGCGAGCCGGGCGCCTATTGGCTGCGGCTGGGACCGGACGTCCGACTGATCCACACGCAGTACGACACTGCCGCGGCCGATGCGGCCTTCCACGCCCTCGGCTACCCCGCCGCGGAGCTGATGTTCTCGGTCGACGATCCGGATGCCGTGGCCGAGCGGTATGAGCGAAGCAGCGATGAGGCACCGGCGCCGGAGTCGCTGATCGATCCAGCCGAGAACCCGCTCGTTCGACCGCGCCGGTGAACGCCGGCCAATGGCCAGGGGCATGTCCACCCCGCGCCGGTGAACGCCGGCCAATGCCATGGGCATGTCCACCCCGCGCCGGTGAACGCCGGCTAATGCCATGGGCATGTCCACCCCGCGCCCGTGAACGGCGGCCAATGGCCGCCAGGCTACCTCCACCCGCGCGCCGCTGGAAATCATCGATGATCTATGATCGACGGCGATGGGCAGCGGCACGGCGGTCGAGTGGCTCGCGCCCTCCTCGCTCGAGGAGGCGCTCGCCCTGCGGGCGAGCCGCGGTGCGGACACGACGGTGGTGGCCGGCGGCAGCTTCCTCGCCATCCTGATGAACCAGGGGTTCGTCCAACCGACGTCGCTGCTGTCGCTCGGGGGCGTGGGGGAGCTGCGCGGCATCGCGGTGGTTGATGGCGAGCTTCGGCTGGGCGCGATGGTGCGCCATCGCGACGTGGAGCGCGACCCGGTGATCCGCCGCGACTGGCCGGTGCTATCCCTGGGCTTCGGGCTGGTGGCCAGCCCTCGCGTGCGCAACCAGGCCACGGTCGGCGGTGTACTCGCCGACGCCGACTACGCGTCCGACCCGCCTGCCGTGCTGTGCGCTGTGGGTGCCCGAGCGGTGCTTCGCTCGCCGCGGGGCGAGCGACAGGTCCCGATCGACGAGCTGATCCTGGGCTTCTACGAGACGTGCATCGCCGAGGACGAGTTGCTGACCGAGGTGCGTGTCCCGGCTGTGCTCGGGCCGGCGGTCTACCGCAAGTTCCGCTCCCGGTCAAGCGAGGATCGGCCGTGCGTCGCGGTTGCCGCGGCGCGCTCGGCCGACCGGCTGCGCGTAGTTGTCGGGGCCTGCGCGGACGTGCCCCAGCACTATCCCGACGTCTGCGCTAAGGGATCGGAGGGGCCGATCGATGCCGCAGTGGCGCGGGAGATCGGCTCCGCTTACGCACAGCGCATGGCGCCGCTCAGTGATTCGCGGGGAAGCGCGGAATATCGCCGTCGTGTCGTAGCGGTCGAGGTGCGTCGGGCGGTGGAGATGCTCGGCTCGGACAGTGTCGGCAACGGGGGAGGGCGCAGAGGAGCCGGGGCTAATCGATGAGCGGGGTCGGGATCGACGCTCGGGTGACCGGGACCCAGCGCCACGCGGTTGACCTCGAGCGTCCCGGGATGCTCCACGCCGCCTTCGTGCGCAGCCCGCATCCGCACGCCCGCGTGCTCGCCGTCGATGCCTCCGGCGTGCCATCGGATTGCGTGACGCTGCTGCCCGACGACGTGCGGGACCTGCACCTGTACGGCTGCCAGGTACGCGATGAGCCGGTGCTGACCCCGGTGGCTCGCCACGCCGGCGACATCGTGGCCGCCGTCGCCGCTCGCACCCCCGAGGCGGCGAAGGCGGCAGCCCGGCTGCTCGACGTGCGCTACGAGGAGCTGCCGGCGGTGTTCGATCCGGTCGAAGCGGTGTCGGCTGGGGCGCCGCTGATCCATCCCGACGGAGCCCAGTCGGCCGGCGAGGCGGTGTCGATCGGCGTGCGTCCGCTGGCCGGCACGAACGTCTGCCATCGCTTCCGCCTCGTGCACGGCGACCTGGCCAGCGGCTTCGGCGAAGCCGAGGTGGTGGTGCAGCAGGCGTTCCGAACTCCGAGCGCCGCGCACGCGCCGATGGAGCCGCACGCCGCGCTGGCCGAATGGGACGAGGGCCGCGTGACCATCTGGACCGGAACGCAGACACCGTTCAACCTCCGTGCCGATTTGGCCGTCGCCTTCGGCCTCGAGGAGGAGCGGGTGCGGATAATCGCCATCCCGATGGGCGGCTCGTTCGGGGCCAAGACGTTCGTTCGTCACGAGGCGCCGCTGGCGGCCCTGGCCCGCAAGGCGGGCCGGCCAGTCAAGGTCGTGCTCGACCGTACCGAGGAGTTCGTCACGCTCAACCGCCATCCCTCGGTGATCCGCGTGCGCCTGGGTGCCAAGCGCGATGGCACGCTGGTGGCCAAGGAGCTCGACTGCTGGGTGGACACGGGCGCGTACGCCGACTGCGGTCCGGGCGTGGCCACCAAGCTCGGCTACGCCGGGATCGGGCCATACCGGATCCCGCACGTGCGCGTCGATGCACTCGCCATCTACAGCAACCTGCCGCCCAACGGCGCCTTCCGGGGCTACGGCGCGATGCAGTCGATCTGGGCCTCAGAGCGA
Source organism: Solirubrobacterales bacterium (assembly GCA_019239375.1). GTDB lineage: Bacteria > Actinomycetota > Thermoleophilia > Solirubrobacterales > Solirubrobacteraceae > Palsa-465. Next base: position 16,587 of record JAFAZZ010000441.1, read on the forward strand.
GCCATGGACGCGCTGGCCGAGCGCCTGGAGGTGAGCCCGCTGGAGCTGCGGCGCAAGAACCTGCTGCGCGACGGCGACGTGTTCGCCACCGGGGAGGTCATGCACGACGTCCAGTTCGAGCGCTGCCTGCAGGCAGCCGCCGACGCCGTCGATTACGAGCGCGACGCGAAGGGCAAAGGGCTGTGCGTCCTGCTCAAGGGCATGCAGACGCCGAGCCGGGCGGCCATCTCGGTCGAGCGCGCCGGCATCGGCTACGTGATCCGCTCGGCCGCCTGTGAGATGGGGCAGGGCGTTCGCCGCTCGCTTCAGCTCATGGGAGCACAGATGCTCGGCTGCGAGCCCGGACAGATCGAGGTGCCCGAGCCGGATACCGATACCTCCCCGTTCGACACCCGCACCACGTCGAGCCGCACGACGCACATGATGGGACGGGCGCTTGAGGTGGCGGTGCAGGATCTGCGCGAGTCGGGCGGCGAGCGCGGCTACGGCGAGGTGCACAACGAAGGAGGGCTTGATCCCGACACCGGGCAGGGAGTCGCCTCGACCCATTGGCACCAGGGGGCCGCCGCGGCGCATGTGAGCGTCGACGAGGAGACCGGGAAGCTGACGGTCGAGCACCTCCACGGAGTGGCCTACGCCGGGCGGGTGATCAATCGCCAGGGCGCCGAGCTTCAGAACGAAGGCTCGATGATCATGGGCCTCGGGACCGCGCTGTTCGAGGAGATCGAGTTCGCCGATGGTCAGGTCACGAATGCGAATCTGTCCGACTACAACCTGCCAGCGGTCGGCGACATGCCCAAGCGCTTCACCCACGAGCTGATCGAGCGTGAGGGCGCCGATGTCCACGGGCTGGGCGAGACCGTCCTGCCCGCGGTGCCGGCAGCGATCGGAAATGCGCTCTTTTCGCTGGGACTGGACCTCCACCAGCTGCCGATGTCGGCCGAGCGCGTGCTGGCCGCGGTGGACGCTCGGCACGCCCGCGCGGCTGCCGCGGACGGCACTGGAGAGGCCCGGGTACCGGCAGCCGTCGACGGCCTACAGGGCGGCAGGTGAAGGTCGCCCTGCTGCTCAATGGCCGTCCCGCCGAGCTCGAATGCGAGCCGGATGAGATGCTGCTCGAGGTCCTGCGCCGCGAGGGGTGCGGTTCGGTGCGGGCGACGTGCCGCATCGGGGTCTGCGGCGCCTGTACCGTGCTGGTTGACGGCGAGCCGCTATCGAGCTGCCTAACCCTGGCGCCGCAGGTCGAGGGCCGTGAGGTGACGACCGTCGAGGGCCTGGCCGGCGCCGATCCCGTTCAACGAGCCTTCATCGAGGCCCACGGGTTCCAGTGCGGTTGGTGCACACCCGGCTTCGTGCTCACGACCAAGGCGCTGCTGGCCGAGAACCCGCAGCCGTCGGAGGCTGAGATCGCCGAGGTCCTAGGGGGAAACCTATGCCGCTGCGGCTCCTACGTGAAGATTGTCGATGCGGTCAGGCAGGCGGCGGCCGAGCTGGCGGGGCAGCCGTGAAGCTCGTCACCTACGCCGCCGGCACCGGGCCGCGGGTCGGACTGATGCGCGGCGAGACGGTTCGCGATGTGGGATTCGACGGGGACATGGTCGGCCTGATTGAAAGGGGCGCGTCAGTTGAGGAGGGTGAGGAGGTCACGCCCCGACCACGGCTGCTCGCGCCGCTCAGGCCGCGCTCGCTGCGTGACTTTCTGGCTTTCGAGGGACACCTCAAGGGCGCCTACCGCGGGCTGGGTCGCGAGATCCCGTCGGAGTGGTACTCGGTGCCGGCGTATTACAAGGGCATGCCGGATACGGTCATCGGCCCCGAGGACGAGGTGCCTTGGCCGGCCTACACGGACCAGCTCGACCACGAGCTCGAGCTGGCGGCGATAATCGGCCGGCGCGTGCGTGACGTCCGCGTCGAGGACGCTGCCGGGTGCATCTTCGGCTACACGATCTGGAACGACCTGTCCGCGCGTGACGTCCAGCGGCGCGAGGCACCGATCGGCCTCGGTCCGGGAAAGGCCAAGGATTGGGACGGGTCGAACGTGATAGGGCCCTGCGTGGTCACCGCCGACGAGTTCGACGCCTCGGCGGCGAGGATGATCGCGCGGGTCAATGGCGAGGTGTGGGGTGAGAGCTCGACCGCCGCCATGCACCACAGCTTCGCCGACATGATCGCCTACGCATCGCAGGGTCAGACCCTGCATCCGGGCGAGGTGATCGGGTCGGGGACGGCCGCCGGAGGCTCGGGCCTGGAGCTCGACCGTTGGCTGCAACCCGGGGATCTCGTCGAGCTCGAGATCGAGGGCATTGGCGTGCTGCGGAACACCATCGGAGCAAAGGAGATGTGATCATGGCCTATGTCGTGGCCGCCAAGTGGCGCGCACACCCGGGTAAGGCGGACCGCCTGCTCGACGTGATCCAGGAAATGACCCCACCCTCCCGCGCGGAGTCCGGCTGCCTCTTCTACCAGGCGCAGCGCTCCGAGCAGGACCCGGACCTGTTCTTCCTCTACGAGCAGTACGCCGACCTGGCGGGCTACGAGGCTCACATGGACTCCGAGCACTTCACCCGGCTGGTCAAGCAGGAGGCGATTCCCGAGCTGCTGGCCGATCGCGAACGGGAGTTCTACGAGACGATCGGCGACGACGCGGGCGGCCTGTCTTCTTGACCCGGCTCGTCGATCTGTCCCTCGCCGGCGACGCTGCGACGGCGCCCGCGTTCGCCCACACCGGGGACGGAGGACAGGCGTGAGGCTGCGCAACGAATTCACTGTTCCGGTGCCAGCCGAGCAAGCCTGGCAGGTCCTGCTCGATCTGGAACGCGTTGCGCCGTGCCTGCCGGGTGCCGAGCTGAGCGGCGGCGACGGTCGCGAATTCGAGGGCCAGATGACGATCAAGATCGGCCCAGTGACCAGCCGCTTCCAGGGCACGGTCCGGATCGAACAGGCTGATGCGCAAGCCCATCGCGCCATCATCCGAGCCCAGGCGCGCGACGTGCGCGGCGCCGGCACTGCGGCGGCAACGATCTCCACCGAGATGGAGCCGTTCGCTGACGGCACCCGCGTCGCCGTTGAGACCGACATCCAGATTTCGGGCCCGGCGGCTCAATTCGGGCGCGGGGTCATGCAGGACGTCTCGTCGAAGTTGATCGGCCGCTTCGCAGACTGCCTGGCCGAGGAGATGGGCGTCGACGATGCACAGCCGGTGGCGCTGGGGACTGACGAGGCGACTCCGGCGGAGGCCGCGAGCGGACCGCACGCCACGGCCGGCGCCGCGGCGACGGTCGTTGACTGGGCCGCGGCAGCGATCGCTCCCGCCCCGACCCGGCTCGGCGGCTACGACGAAACTCCGGTCGGGCGTCTGCCCACCGGACCCGCCGCCGACGCCGCACTGGCGGCCGCGGCCGCCCGACGGCCGGCGCCACGGCCCCGGCGCCGCCGCAGTGACGAGGTGCTCGACCTGGGCGAGGTCTCCCGCGCCGCGCTCCTCAAGCGGGCCATCCCGGTGGCGGTCGTGCTCGCCGGGGCCGCGGCCGCGCTGCTCGTGTGGCGCGCGCGCCGGCGCCTCGCGTCCCGTTAAGCGCACAGCCGCAGGTAGCGACAGGGTTAGGACCCGCGCGTGCGCGGGTCCCCAGCGTAATCTCGGACGACGCGGCTTCGCCGTTGGTTTGCACCCTCATCGGCGCGTGGCTGATGTCAGGTTCGGCTGGGGGCCCACGGGGTACCGGGCCGTTGCGTGATAGAACGATCTTGAGGAGTTCACAGCTCTCGCACTCATTGGTCGGCTAACGAGGGTGCGGGTTCGAGTGGAGGTAGCGGCTTATGCATGGTTCTACTTTGGAGAAACTTCCGTTTGCACGGCGAAGAGGAGTGCGCGTCATCCTCGGATTGGTGGCGGCGGGATTGCTCAGCTCAGTAATGGCGTTGAGTGCCGTTCCCAGTGTGAACGCGGCCACGCGACACCGACCGCTGCGCACGCACCGCGCGGCGGTGGGCATCGGTTCAGTCCGGCCTGGGCCGGCGATTCTCTATGCGCCGCCGCCGCGGGCGCCGCAGTTGGAGAATGCGCCGGGAAGCCCCTGGCACGCGCGGCCGATCCTGGTGTCGGGGACGAGCGCCTACCGAACCGGAGAATTCCTCTACCAGGATTATCTGTTCGATGATCGGGGCGCGGGGTCTACCTACACGTACCCCACCGACCCGCGGTACGCCGGCGACGCCGCGGATCTCGTCGAGTTCCGAGTGAAACCGTACCGGTCCGGGTTGCTGATCCGGCTGACCTACAACGCCATGATCGACCCGTCGCTGGTGGCCTCGACGATCGCGCTGGGCGACTCTAGTGTGGCGTACTCCCTTCCGTTCGCCGCGGGCGCCAAGGAGCCGGCGCAATTCTTCGTAACCGTGCACGGCACCACCGTCGTGGTCACGGACGCCGCCAGCGGCCAGCCGCTGAGCGTGCCGGGGGCCGCGGCGAGCGTCGATCTCACCCGCCGGCAGGTCCAGGTTCTCGTGCCGAGCTCGGTCGTGAACACCGACACTGTGTCCGGGCTCCGGATCGCCTCGGCGTCAGGGATGTGGGACACGACCGACAACCAATACCTGCAGCCGGTGCCCGGCGCCGCCACCGCCACCCAGCCGGGCGCCAACGGCACTACCGGTAGTGCCTTGTTCAATGTCGCGTTTCGCTACGGCGAAACCGGGACCTGGCGG
>JAFAZZ010000484.1 GCA_019239375.1 Solirubrobacterales bacterium
GGCCAAGCACCACCGGCATTGGTACAGGGCGCCACTGATCGCGGACGATCAGATCCGTATGACAGATCCCAGCCGCGCTGACCCGGACCAACACCCCGTCGGCCCTGAGCTCACCCAGTGCAATCTCCTGGATCGCGAAGGGAGCACCCTTAGTCTCCGTGACTGCGGCGCGAGTCTCCATAAGCAGTTCTTCTCACCGTCCAGCTGAACGGGCTCCCGACTCGACAGTCCTACCAGAGTGTCGAACGATCGCTCTTCGCGCATTCCACTCGTCTCGTCGGTCGGGCTGTCGTCGCCGTCGTCTGCCTAGGCAACTCCTGATGCTGCACCGAACAAGCAGAGTGCCGGACTGGCGACGACGCGGAAGCCAGAGTCGAGTTCCGCAGGCTTCCGCTTTCACCGAGTCGTTTGCAACCAGACGGCTAGCAAGCGGGCCGACGGGTGCTCGGATCACGCGCAACTCGGGTCTATCGCCCGCGGGCGCGAGATGCTTGTGCCGTGCTGGAAGCAGGTCTCAGCAGCGGTTTCGCTTCGTGCGGCTGGCGCCTGGCGCCGGAGGAGTTCGAGGCGTCCGCCCGGAGGCAACTGTCCGTGGGCGCGGCTACGTTCCGGTCACGATGCCGGACATCGTCCATGAGCTTCTCGCGACCGACGTCGCGATCGACAAGCTGGGCGCGCGAGGCATCTCCGTGGACGAAGCTGGGCAGCTTCCCCGCAATCTGCACGTGACCGTCGGCAACCCCAACGATCCGAGTGGGTCTGGGCGCCGACGTCTCCTGATCGGTCGCACCGACGGTGGTCGCGTGCTCACGCTGGTCATCGAGCAGACGATCGAGCCAGCGACGTGGCTGATCGTCACCGGCTGGAGCTCGACGGACCACGAGCGTAAGCTTCTCGCCGGATAGCGATGAGCAGCGATCCGTGGACAGCCGACGATCCGCAACCCGGCGAGTTCGATGCCGTTCTCGCTGACATCGATCGTCGTCTTGTAGAGCGCCACGAAGGCGATCAGAACGCGCGGGTGCGGATTCTTGTGAGCGTCGAGGGCGATGACGTTCAACGCCTCGAGCGCATCGCGCAGGACCGGGGGAAGACGCCGCACGACGTCGTGGCCGACTTGCTTCGCGACGCCGATCGCTCAGCGGCGTAAGACCCTTCTGCGAAGGTAACCGCAGGCGCCGCGGCGAGCCCCTCAACCAGCGCGAGCTTGCCGCGCAGAGCAGAAGCCTCAGCGAGAGCGCCGGTCGGGCGACGGAGGGGGAGCCAGCTCCCGGCGCCAGCGACTTCCGCTTCTACACGAATGTTTGCTGCTGGCCGCTAGCAAGCGGACCGACGGATGCCCTCTCTACGCGCTAGGCATGCTCCATCCTAAGGACGCACATTGCTCGCTGGCGCTCGAAAATGAGAGCAACTTGGGCGATGAGTGTGGCCCCGTATGCGAGTCTGAATAGTCATGTTGAGAGAGTTCGACGCCCAACTTCACAAGGGCGATAACCCAGGTGCGTGGACATGCGTTGTGATGGATGACGTGGGTGAGCTCTTCGGTGCGCGCGGGCTCGTCAAGATCCGCGGCGCGATCGATGGTGAACCGTTCATCGGCGCGTTGATGGCCCAGGGCGACGGCACGCACAGGCTCCCGGTCAAGGCGGCGTTACGAGAGACGATCGGCAAGGAGGCCGGTGACGTGGTGCGCGTCCGAATTGACGAGAGGATCGGATAGCGATGACCGAGCAACCCGAAGGTGGCCGAATCGAGCGCCTGGAGCCCTTGATTGGCGAATGGCAAATGCAGGCGGTATTTCCGAGTTCGTCGCCGATCGAGACCTCGGAGGCGCAGGGCGCTGCGCGTACCGTGTTCGAGTGGCTGCCGGAACGGCAGTTCGTTGTCCAGCGCTGGGAGGTTCCGCATCCGGCAGCCCCGGACGGAATTGCGATCATCGGCTTTGACCCCCGTCGAGATACCTACTTGCAGCACTACTTCGACTCGCGCGGCATCGCCCGCCTGTACGAGATGGGCTTTGCTGAGGGCGTATGGACTCTCTCGCGGACCGAGGCGGACTTTTCGCCGCTCGAGTTCTCACAGCGCTACACCGGGCGGTTCAGCGACGACGGCAGCACAATCCGTGGAAGCTGGGAGTCCTCGAGCGACGGCCGGGTGTGGGCGCACGACTTCGAACTCCTCTACACGAAGACCCCCTGAGCACGTGCCGTTCACCCTCAGGAACCTCAAGGGATCTGGAGGACATCGGGTCTGTATTCGATGGCGCACCCGACCTCGAGTTCCGTACGGCGACCGAGGCCCTCGAGCTCGAGAGTTCCGGTCTGACCTACCAGCGTGTGCCGGCTGGCTATCGGTTTCCCTACGGCCATACGCACAAGACGCAGGAGGAGGTGTACGTGGTCGTTGGTGGGAGCGGTCGGATGAAGATCGACGATGAGGTCATCGTGATCAATCAATGGGACGCGGCGCGCGTCCCGCCGGGTACGTGGCGAGGCTACGAGGCCGGCGCGCACGGGTTGGAGATCCTCGTTATCGGCGCGCCCAATCTCGGGGACCCCCGGCGCGAAGACGTCGAGGGCACGCGCGACGGGTGGGCTGACTAGCACGACGTGCTGAGCACTTGGGCACCGCTGCACCGCTGGCCGCCCCTGCTATCCGCGCGCGGAACAGGCCTTGGCGACGCGACGCCTGCGTATCCGTGCGAATGCGAAACCCAGGACTTGTGCTCCCGTGTGCCCCGGTGGGCGCCAGGCGTGCGGCGCGTCACGGACGGCGCGCAGACGCGGTCAGATCACGGTGGTGACGACATCGCCGTCCACGAGCTCGAGCGAGCGGTAGGCCGCCCGGCCCGCGCCACCCTGGAAGACCGCAACGCCGATCAGCCAGGCCCGGACGATCCGCGCCGGTGCCGGACCGCCGATCGCGACCCGGTGGTCGGCGAGCACCGCCCGCTCGTCGTCCACCCAGCGGCCGAGATCGTCCGTGCCCGAGCGGGCGACGATGTGGAACTCGCGGTGACGCCAGTGGTCGAGGGGGCAGGTGTAGGTGAAGCCCACCGGCAGCGCCGCGCTCCACTGCCAGGTCACGTCTTTGCCGTCGTCGAACTCGAGCGCCACGCTGACATAGTCGTGGGTAAGCAGCGTGTCCTCCGGCAGCTCGGACGGCAGGCTGTCCACGCGCCAGGTCCAGCGCAGGCGCAGTGTGTCGGTCACCGGCACGTCGACCGGTGTGCGGACGATGCCGACAGTGCGGTCCAGCTCGGTGCGCAGCCCGTCGACGCAGCGGTGATGAACATGCGACCGGGGCAGGCGCGGATGCAGGTCCCAGCCGGCTGGGGGTTCGAGCGGCGCCGCGCGACGCCCAAGCTCGGCTTCGCACAGCCCGGTCGAGTCCCGCGTCTGCACCGCGCGCAGGGCGTCGGCGACGTCCAGACCCTCGGGCCACGTGGCCACCACGACCGTCCATGTCCCGCGGACCAGCCAGAACGGGGTGCGGTCCAGCGCCACCGAGCCGTCCTCCAGCGGCTCGCCCGGGAACAGATTCGTCACCCGGACCTCGCCAGCGGTGACCGTCACCGCCGCGCCGCTTTCGGCAGGCATCGACTGGATCGCCCCGTCACCTATGCGCAGGCCGAATGTCGACGGTGCGTCGAACCGGGTGACGCCGAGGCTCGCCCGCCCGCGCACCATCCAGGTCACCTCCTCGCCGGGTTCCGCGCGCAAGCCGGTGCTCGTCCAGGGCGGGCGACCGGCCTTCAGCTCAAGGGCTCGCGCGTCGCGGGCGCCCGCGTCGCGCAGCACAGCGGCGAGCGCGGGTCCGTCGATCGACACGACCGGCTCCAGAGACCGGCCGCGCGCGATACCCGCGAGCAGCGCTCGCAGCCCCGTTGCCAGCTGGCCCCGGCCGCGCCTAAGGCGAGGCTCGCGGAAGGCCGCAGCGGTCACAGCACGACTGTCGCCCACCACCAAGTCGAAGTCAAGCTTGTGACGGTCCGCCGGCCCGGCCTGGCTACACCCGTGCTGGCGCGAACACAGGTGGGGCCCGGGTCCCAAGCACCGACCTGCTCCTCGCCAAACCGCGACTCGGTGTTTGCATGGTCGCGGCTGGCGGTAGGGTCAATGCGGAAGTCTCCACGAATCCGGTCGGGCGCCTGCTTCCACGCATTTTCAGCACTCTTTCGGAAGCTTGTGACGTAGCGTGGTGCA
>JAFAZZ010000527.1 GCA_019239375.1 Solirubrobacterales bacterium
CAACGTCAACTGGGAGTCGCCAGACTGGAAAGGCCTCTGGGACGCCCTCCTGCAAGTCGTGCTCCAGTGGGTCGACTGCGGCATCACCGTGTTCCGGGTCGACAATCCGCACACCAAGCCGTTCGAGTTCTGGCGCTGGCTGATACAGAACGTCCACGAGCACAACCGAGACGTCGTCTTCCTCGCCGAAGCGTTTACGCGCAGATCCGTCATGCGCCACCTCGGCAAGATCGGCTTCAGTCAGTCGTACACGTACTTCACGTGGAAGAACTCGCGCTGGGAGCTGACCGAATACGTGTCAGAGCTGGCCTACTCGGGCGAGCAGGAGTACTTTCGACCGAACTTCTTCGCCAACACACCGGACATCCTCCACGAGTACCTGCAGCATGGCGGCCGCCCGGCGTTCGAGGCGCGGATAACCCTCGCCGCGACCCTCAGCCCGACCTACGGGATCTACTCGGGTTACGAGCATTTCGAGAACCTCCCGGCATACCCAGGTTCCGAGGAGTATCTGCACTCCGAGAAGTACGAGGTCAAGCAGCGCGCACTCGGCGGCCCGCTGCTCCCCTATCTCCAGCACCTCAACCTGATCCGGCGCGAGAACCCAGCGCTGCACCAGCTATCCAACGTAACCTTCCTCGACACCGCCAACGACGCGCTGATCGCCTACGCCAAGCACTCGGCCGGCAACACGATCATCACCGTCGTCAACATCGACCCCCATCAAGCCCAGGAGGGCGTCGCGATCATCCCGGCCCATCTCGGCCTCCCGCCGAGCTTCACGGCTCACGACCTACTCACCGGCGAGCGCTATCTCTGGCGCATCGGACCGAACTACGTCCGGCTCGAGCCGGGCCTTCGGCAGGCGCACTTGATCCGCGTGGAAATCTAGTGTCCCAAGAAATCTAGGATCGCCCGCGTGCGCACAGACGACCCCTCATGAGCGTCGGCCCCCCGACCCTCACGCACCTGATCGCCGCCGAGACCCGGACGATGCCGGCCGCCACCGCGCGCCACGACAGCACGGCCGCACAGTCCCAGACCATGCAGTGGTTCGAGCACGAGCCTCTGTGGTTCAAGCGGACGGTCTTCTACGAGATCCATATCCGCGGCTTCTTCGACGCCAACGGCGACGGTTCGGGTGACTTCCGCGGCTTGACCGAGAAGCTCGACTACCTGCAGTGGCTGGGGATCGACTGCATCTGGCTGCTGCCGTTCTACCGTTCCCCGCTCAGAGACGGCGGCTACGACATCGCCGACTTCACCTCGGTGCATCCCGACTACGGCAACGTCGACGACGTCCACGAGCTGATCAACGCCGCTCACGCGCGGCGCATCCGGGTGATCGCCGACCTGGTCATGAACCACACTTCGAGCGATCACCCGTGGTTCCAGGAGTCGCGCTCGGGTGGGCCGGGAACTGAGAACCCCAAGCGTGACTGGTACGTGTGGTCCGACACGAACGACCGTTACCCGGACGCGCGGATCATCTTCATCGACACCGAGGCCTCGAACTGGACGTGGGACCCGGTACGCGGCCAGTACTACTGGCACCGGTTCTTCTCACACCAGCCCGACCTCAACTACGACAACCCGGAGGTCCAGGAGGCCATGCTCGAGGTGCTCCGCTTCTGGCTCGACCTCGGCCTGGACGGGTTCCGCCTCGACGCCGTGCCCTACCTGTATGAGCGCGAGGGCACGATCTGCGAGAACCTGCACGAGACACATGCCTACCTCAAGCGGGTCCGCAAGGAGATCGACGAGAACTATCCCGACCGCGTGCTGCTGGCCGAAGCCAACCAGTGGCCAGCCGACGTGGTCGAGTACTTCGGCAACGGCGACGAGTGCCACATGGCCTTCCACTTCCCGGTCATGCCGCGCATGTTCATGGCCATCCGCCGCGAGGAGGCGGTGCCGATCTACGAGATCCTCGAGCAGACCCCGACCATTCCCGGGACCTGCCAGTGGGGCCTGTTCCTGCGTAACCACGATGAGCTGACGCTCGAGATGGTCACCGACGAAGAGCGCGACTACATGTACTCGGAGTACGCCAAGGACCCGCGCATGAAGCTCAACCTGGGCATCCGCCGGCGCCTCGCCCCGCTGCTCGACAATGGCCGCGACGAGATCGAGCTGATGCACGCAATCCTGTTCTCGCTGCCGGGCTCGCCCGTCCTGTACTACGGTGACGAGATCGCAATGGGCGAGAACGTGTTCCTGGGCGATCGGGATGGCGTACGTACTCCGATGCAGTGGACCGGTGATCGCAACGGCGGCTTCAGCCGAGCGGACTTCGCCCAGCTCTACGCGCCGCCGCTCATGGATCCCGTCTACGGCTTCCAGGCCGTCAACGTCGAGGCTCAACTGCGGACTGCGACGAGCCTTCTGCGCTGGCTGCATCGCTTCATCGCGCTGCGCAAGGAGCACCCGGTGTTCGGTTTCGGCACCTACGATCCGATCGAGCCGTCCAACCCCCGCATCTTCTCCCACATCCGCACCTTCGAGGACGACGTCGTCCTGTGCGTGCACAACGTCGCTCGCACGGCGCAAGCGGTCGAACTCGACCTGACCGCCTACAAAGGGCGCTACCCGATCGAGCTCTTCGGCCATTCGCGCTTCCCGCAGATCGGCGAGCTTCCTTACCTCCTGACGCTCGGCTCCCGCGGGTTCTTCTGGTTCCAACTGGTGGAGGAAGACCACCCGGCCGATGCCTGAGCGTCTCAATGCAATCACCGCGGAGGAGATCCGCCGCTGCCTGGACGAGGAAGAGCTGCGCGATTGGGTCCAGCGCCAGCGCTGGTACGCCGCCAAATCGCGCTCTGTCACCGGCATCGACATCGTCGAGAGCATCACGTTGCGGGAGGACCCGTTGCTCTTGCTGGCCCTTGTGCAGACGCGGTTTGCCACCGGCACGCACGAGCTCTACCAGCTGCCGCTGGCCATCCGCCCGCCCACCGAAACACGGAGCGGGGAGTCGATCTCACACACCGACGACTGGACGCTGTACGACGCCCTGGCCGAGCCTGGGCAGGCCGTGGAGCTACTACGACGGATCGGCGCGGCCGACGAGATCGAGACCGAGGACGGCCGCTTCAGCTTCCAGCCGTTTGACGATTCGCCTCAGCTGGCGGACGCGACCAACGTCCGCCTGATGGGCGTCGAGCAGTCGAACTCTTCGGTGGTGTTCGACGACCGGATCGTGCTGAAAGTGTTTCGCAAGCTCGAGGCTGGCGTGAACCCGGAGCTCGAGGTGCTGCGATTCCTGACGTACCGAAACTTCGAGAACATCGCGCCGCTCAAAGGCTGGTACGGCTACGACGGGCAGGCCTTCCAAGCGACCCTGGGCGTCGCACAGGCGTTCCTCGAGGACGCCATCGGCGGCTGGGAGCTCGCCCTGGACGAGATCAGCACCGCGCCCGACGCGTTCCTCGAGCGGCTCGGCAGGCTCGGTACGGTGACCGCCCACCTCCACACGGCGCTGGCATCCGATGCGAGCGACCCCGCGTTCTCGCCAGAGGAGCCCAGCCAGGAGGCGCTGTCGCTCCTGACCGCGACGGTTGACGAGGACATCGAGCGGGTCTTCCTGCGCCTGCCCAACGACCCCAACTTGGCCCCGATCGCGGGACGCGGCCAGGACGTGCGCGAGCGCTTGGCGGCCCGGGCGCACATCGGCGTCACGGGGCGGGTGATTCGCACCCACGGCGACTACCACCTCGGACAGACGCTGCACACGCCGCGCGGCTGGGTGATAATCGACTTCGAGGGCGAGCCGGCCCGCCCGCTCCCGGAGCGGCGGCAGAAGCGCTCCCCGCTGCGCGACCTGGCCGGCATGCTGCGCTCGTTCGCGTACGTCACCTCGGCCGTCGAGATCCTGCGCGGGCAAACCGCGCCCGAAGGCTACGAGCAGCGTATGCGCGAGCAGTTTCTGTCCTGCTATTTCGCGGCTGTGGACGCGACCTTGATGCCCTCGGGCGAGGCCGCAATCGCCAACCTGCTCTCCGTCTTCGAGCTCGAGAAGGCGATCTACGAGCTCCGCTACGAGCTAAACAACCGTCCGAGTTGGGTCTCGATTCCGGTAGCGGGCATCGCTCGACTGTTGGAAAGCGCGTGACCCGGGGTAAGCACAGCCTTTCATGAGCGTCGCCACTTCAGAGCTCGAGGCGCTGGTCCGCCGCGAGCACCCCAACCCGCACGCCGTGCTCGGCGCCCACCCCGGCCACGGCGGCGTGGTCGTGCGCACACTCCGCCCCGCCGCTTGCGCGGTGAGCGTACTCCCGGACGGCCAGCCGGCCGTGGATCTCCAGCAGATCCATCCGGGCGGCGTGTTCGAGGGCGTCATCGAGGATGCCGAGCTGCCACTGCACTACCAGCTCGAGGTCGACTACGGGGACGGCGGCAAGTTCACGATCGAGGATCCGTACGCGTTCTTGCCGACAATCGGCGAGCTCGATCAGCATCTGATCGGCGAGGGCCGGCACGAGGAGCTCTACGACAAGCTCGGCGCGCACTTCCGCGAGCACCAGGACGTGAACGGCACGGCCTTCGCCGTGTGGGCCCCAGCGGCCCGGGCCGTGAGCGTGGTCGGCGACTTCAACTCGTGGGACGGGCGCCTGCACGCGATGCGCTCACTCGGCGCGACCGGGATCTGGGAGCTGTTCCTGCCCGCCGTCCTGCCGGGGGCGCGCTACAAGTACGAGATCCTCACCCAGGACCACCAGATCCTGCTCAAGGCCGACCCTTACGCGTTCGCCACCGAGGTGCCGCCGAAGACGGCTTCGATCGTGTTCCAGCCCAACCATGAGTGGACGGCGGCCGACACCGACTGGCTTCGCGCGCGCGCACAGCCACCGCAGCCGCTGCAGCGCCCGATCTCGATCTACGAGGTTCACCTCGGATCCTGGCGCCTGAACACGCTCGAGGGCAACCGGTCGCTGAGTTATCTCGAGCTGGCCGACGAGCTGGCCGCGTATGTCAAGGACCTGGGCTTCACCCACGTCGAGCTGCTCCCGGTCATGTCGCATCCGTTCAAGGGCTCCTGGGGCTACCAGGTGACCGGCTATTTCGCTCCCACCTCGTTCTACGGCTCGCCTGATGACTTCCGCGTGTTCGTCGACCGACTGCATGGCAGCGGCGTCGGGGTGATCCTCGACTGGGTGCCCGCGCACTTCCCGCGCGATGAGTTCGCACTCGCCCGCTTCGACGGCACCGCGCTCTACGAGCACGCCGACCCGCGGCGTGGCGAGCACCCCGACTGGGGCACGCTCGTCTTCAACTACGGCCGTCACGAGGTGCGCAACTTCCTGATCTCCAATGCCCTGTTCTGGCTGCGCGAGTACCACGTTGACGGCATCCGCGTCGACGCGGTGGCCTCGATGCTCTACCTCGACTATTCGCGGCGCGCCGGGGAGTGGGTGCCCAATCAGTTCGGCGGGCGCGAGGACCTCGATGCGGTGTCCTTCCTGAAGGAGTTCAACGAGGTGATCCACGGACGAGAGGCCGGGATCATCTCCGCGGCCGAGGAGTCGACCGCCTGGCCTGGAGTCTCACGCCCCACGTATCTGGGCGGACTTGGCTTCGGCTTCAAGTGGAACATGGGCTGGATGCACGACACACTGGGCTACTTCGAGCAGGACCCGATCTACCGGCGCTACCACCACCACGAGCTGACGTTCAGCCTGATGTATGCGTTCAGCGAGAACTTCATCCTGCCGCTCTCGCACGACGAGGTCGTGCACGGGAAGGGCTCGCTGTACAGGAAGATGGCCGGGACTGACAAATGGCAGAAGCTGGCTAACCTGCGCACGCTGTACGCGTACATGTGGGCACATCCGGGCAAGAAGCTCCTGTTCATGGGCTCGGAAATGGCACAGGAGGCCGAGTGGAGCTATGAGCGCTCACTCGACTGGCATCTGCTCGAGCATCCCGCCCACGCAGGCATCCAAGCGCTGATCCGTGACCTGAACCGGGTCTACCGGGACGAGCCGGCGCTGTGGGAGCTTGACTCCGATCCCGCGGGGTTCTGGTGGCTCGAGCCCAACGACGCCGACGCGAACGTGCTCGCCTTCGCGCGGGCGTCCAAGGGCGGCGGGCGGGTCGTCGTGTTCGCGGCCAACCTGTCGCCCGTTCCGCGCTCCGGTTACCGGCTCGGTTTACCGCGCGCGACGCGTTGGAAAGAGGCGCTCAACACTGATTCCACCTTCTACGGAGGCAGCGACATCGGCAATTTGGACGTGCTGGAGCCCGAGCCAATTCCCTGGCACAACCAGCCGGTGTCGGCTCTGATTACGCTGCCGCCGCTCGCGGCGGTGTGGTTCGTTCCGGAATCCCAGTGAACTCGGCCTGGCCCGCGCCCGTCGAGTTCGGCCTCGCCGACTACCCCTGGGAGCGCCCGCTCGGCGCGCGGCCGCGCGGCGACGGCACCGTCGAGTTCCGGGTGTGGGCGCCACGCGCCGAGTCGATCGCGCTGCGCGTGGGCGAGCGGAACGTCGATCTGCTGGACGCCGGCTATGGCGTCTACGAGGCGGTGGCGCCAGCCCAACCCGGTGAGGATTACATGTACGTGCTCGGTGGCCGGCCGCTGCCCGATCCGGCCTCGCGATGGCAGCCGGAAGGCATCCGCGGTCCCTCGCGGATTGTCTCTGAGGCCCATCGGGAGGTCGAGTTCGACTCGCCGCCTACGCGCGATCTGGTCATCTACGAGTTGCACATCGGGACGTTCACCTCCCGTGGGACATTCGACGCGGCCATCGAGTACCTGCCCGCGCTGGCCGAGTTGGGCGTCACGGCGATCGAGGTGATGCCGGTGGCCGAGTTCCCCGGCCACCACGGCTGGGGCTACGACGGCATCTACATCTCCGCCGCGCACTCGTCGTACGGCGGGCCGCAGGCGCTCCAGCGCCTGGTCAACGGCGCCCATCAGGCCGGCCTGGCCGTCATCCTCGACGTCGTCTACAACCACGTCGGCGCATCTGGGACTCAGGCGCTGGAGGCGTTCGGTCCGTACTTCACCGAGAAGTACGAGACGCCCTGGGGGCGGGCCATGAACTACGACGACGCCGAATGCGACCCGGTGCGTGAGTGGGTGCTGCAGAGCGCAACCGCCTGGATCCGCGACTTCGGCATCGACGGCCTGCGCCTCGACGCAATCCACTCCATCGTCGATTCGAGCGCCGAGCATCTCGTGGCCGCAATCGCGCGTCGCGTCCACCAGACGCGGGACGATGCGCTGGTCATCGCCGAGAGCGGGCTGAACGATCCCCGGGTGATGCGCGACGGCGCCGCCGGCGGGTGGGGTTGCGACGGAGCGTGGGCAGATGACTTCCATCATTCCTTGCGCGCGCTGGTGACCGACGAGCGCGAGGGCTATTACGAGGAGTTCGGCGCGGTATCGCAGCTGGCCAAGGCCTGGCATCGGCCCCACGTCCACGACGGGACCTACTCGAGCTTCCGCCGGCGGCGCTTTGGTGCGCCCGCCGACGACATCCCCCCCGACCGCTTCGTGGTCTTCTCGCAGAACCACGACCAGGTCGGTAACCGGGCCTTCGGCGACCGCATGCCCGCGCCGGCGCGTCCTCTGGCCGCGTTCTGCACGCTGCTCGCGCCGTTCGTGCCGCTGCTCTTCATGGGCGAGGAGTACGGCGAGGACGCCCCCTTTCAGTTCTTCTCCGACCACATCGATAAGGAGATCGCCGACGCGACCCGAGAAGGCCGCCGCGCAGAATTTGCGTCGTTTGCGTCGTTCGCCGAGGAGATCCCCGACCCCCAGGATCCGGGCACGTTTGAGCGCTCGAAGCTCACGCGCGAGCGCGACGGCGAGCTTGCCGCGCTGTACGAGCATCTCTTGCGCGTGCGCCGCCGCCTCCCGGCTCCTGACATCGACGAAATCGACTTCGACGAGGACGGGCGATGGCTGCGTGTGCGCCAGGGCGCGTTCGAGATCACCTGCAACTTCAGCTCCGAGCCCCGGCGGGTCCCGTGCACGGGGACGACGGTCGAGCTCGCCACGCACGGCGCGCCGGCGGTGGCTGAGGGGCGTGTTGAGCTCGAACCGATGTCCGGGGCGCTGATCGCTTGAGTGAGATCGAGATCTGGCCAGGTCGTCCGTTCCCGCTGGGCGCCACCTGGGATGGGGCCGGCACCAACTTCGCCCTGTTCTCCGAGCACGCCACCGGCGTCGAGCTGTGCCTGTTCGACGGCGAGGGCACCGAGACCCGGATCCCCGTGACGCAGCGGACGGCGCTCAACTGGCACTGCTACCTCGTGGACATCGGACCGGGTTGCCGGTACGGCTACCGTGTCGAGGGCGCCTACGCTCCGCAGGAGGGCCGCCGCTTCAATCCGGCCAAGCTGCTGCTCGATCCGTACGCGAAATCGATCGACGGCACGGTCGACTGGGCCCACGATGCGAACGTCCTGCCCTACGTTCCCACCGGCGAGGAGGACGCCGACCTCGAGCCGGACGACGAGGACGACGCGGCGGCCATGCCCAAGTCGGTGGTGATCGACGACGCGTTCATCTGGGAGGGAGACCGGCCGCCGCGCGTGCCGTTCGCCGACACGGTGATCTACGAGACCCACGTCAAGGGCTTCACGATGCGCCATCCGCAGATTCGCGAGGACCTGCGCGGCACCTACGCCGGCATGGCCTCCGAGGCGGCGATCGCCTACCTGCGCGATCTCGGCGTCACCGCGCTCGAGCTCCTGCCCGTGCACCACATCTCCGACGAGTCGTTCCTGGCCGAACGTGGCCTTCGCAACTACTGGGGCTACAGCACGATCGGGTACCTCGCACCTCATTCCGAATACTCTGCCTCCGGGCGCCGCGGCGAGCAAGTCCGCGAGTTCAAGGGGATGGTCAAGGCCCTGCACCGCGCCGGCATCGAGGTGATCCTGGACGTGGTCTATAACCACACCGCCGAGGGCAATCACCTCGGCCCGATGCTGTCGTTCAAGGGCGTCGATAACCCGGCCTACTACCGGCTGATGCCCGACGACCCGCGCCACTACATGGACTTCACCGGGACAGGAAATTCCTTGAATCCGGTCCACCCGAGCGTGCTGCGGCTGATCATGGACTCGCTGCGCTACTGGGTGACCGAATGCCACGTCGATGGTTTCCGCTTCGACCTCGCCTCGGCCTTGGCCCGCGAGTTCTTCGATGTCGACCGCCTGTCGGCGTTCTTTGACGTGATCCACCAGGACCCGGTGCTCTCCCAGGTCAAGCTCATCGCCGAGCCCTGGGACGTCGGCCCGGGCGGTTACCAGGTGGGCAACTTTCCCGTGCTCTGGTCGGAGTGGAACGGCGTCTACCGCGACGTGATGCGCGACTGGTGGCGCGGATTTGCCAACTGCGGCGACTTCGCCTCCCGCCTGACCGGATCCTCCGACCTCTACGAGGCCGACGGTCGCGAGCCCTTCGCCTCGATCAACTTCGTCACCGCGCACGACGGCTTCACCCTGCGCGACCTCGTCTCCTACGACCACAAGCACAACGAAGCCAACCTGGAGGACAACCGCGACGGCACCGACGACAACCGCTCCTGGAACCATGGTGCCGAGGGCGACACCGACGATCCCGAGATCAAAGCGCTCAGGGCCCGCCAGCAGCGCAACTTCCTGACCACGCTCATGCTCTCGCAGGGCACGCCGATGCTGCTCGGCGGCGACGAGATGAGCCGCAGCCAAGGCGGCAACAACAACGGCTGGTGCCAGGACTCCGAGATCTCCTGGTATGACTGGACCGACGCGCCGGAGAAAGCCCAGCTGCGCGCGTTCACGCGTTGCCTGATCGCGCTCCGGCGCGAGCACCCGGTGTTCCGCCGCAGCACCTTCCTGCGCGGCAAGGAGCTCAAGGGCTCGGGCCTGCCCGACGTCTGGTGGTTCCGGCCTGACGGCCTGAAGATGACCCGCCGCGACTGGCAGGGTGGTGAGCACGTGTTGGGCATGTTCCTGAACGGGCGCGAGATCCCCACGCCGGGACCGCGCGGCGAAGACATCGACGACGATTCGTTCATCCTGCTCTTCAACGCCGAGCCCGAGGATCGAATGTTCACGCTGCCGCGCCGGCGGTTCGGGGCGCAATGGGCACGCGAGCTGTCCACCGCGGAGCCGGACGCCGAGGCCGGCAGCCAGCGCTTCGGCGCGCGGACCGAGATCAAGGTGATCTCCCGCTCGGCCGTGGTGCTGAAGCGGGTGGCGTGAGCCGCCGGCGGCCGGGTACGGGGCCCGCGTGGGCCCGACCCGCATGAGCACGCAAACCGAGCTGCGCGCGACCTATCGCGTGCAGCTCACGTCGGAGTTCGGCTTCGGGGCCGCGCGCACACTCGTGCCCTATCTGCGCGACCTTGGGATCTCCCACCTGTATCTCTCGCCGTCCTTCCAGGCGCGACCCGGGTCGACCCACGGCTATGACGTGATCGAGCCGAGGCAGGTGTCTGAAGCGCTGGGCGGCTCAGAAGGGCTGCGGGCGCTATCGGGCGCGGCCCGCGACGCCGGCATGGGGCTGGTCCTCGACGTCGTGCCCAACCACATGGCCGCCGACGACGCGAACGAGTACTGGGCCGATCCGTCGATCCGGGAGAAGTTCTTCGACGTGGAGCCTTCGACTGGTGTCTACCGGCGCTTCTTCGACATCGGCGACCTGGCCGGCGTGCGCCAGGAGGACCCGGACGTGTTCGAGCAGACGCATCAGCTGGTGTTCTCGCTCCTGCGCGAAGGCGTGATCGACGGCATCCGGATCGACCATCCTGACGGACTGGCCGACCCGGCCGGGTATCTTGCCCGGCTGCGCGAGCGCGGCGCCGAGCGGGTGTGGGTGGAGAAGATCCTCGACCCCGACGAGCGACTGCGCGATTGGCCGGTGTGCGGAACGGTTGGCTATGAGTTCCTCAACGACGTGTGCGCGCTGTTCGTGGATCCGGCGGGCGAGGCGCCGTTGACCGAGCTGTGGCGCCAGGTGTCCGGGGACGCGCGTTCGTTCGGCGAGGTCGCGCACGAGGCGAAGCTCGAGCAGGTGCGCGGGCCCTTCGCCCAGGACGTCGAACGGCTCGCGCGCGAGGCCGGCCTGAACTTTGGCGATGCACCTGACATATACGAAGGTGGAGCGCCAAAGTTCGCGCGCGCGACGTTGGAGCGCGCCCTCGCCGCGCTCCCGGTGTACCGAACCTACGTGGAACCATGGAGCGGCCGGGTTGACGATGCGGATCGGCGCGCGCTCGAGGCCGCGCAGATAGACCCGGACCTCGCCGCAATGCTGCTGCTCGAGCGCGACGCGCCGGCCGGCTTCGTCACGCGCTTT
The DNA here is from genome assembly GCA_019239375.1 of Solirubrobacterales bacterium. Lineage (GTDB taxonomy): Bacteria > Actinomycetota > Thermoleophilia > Solirubrobacterales > Solirubrobacteraceae > Palsa-465. The sequence continues at coordinate 11,297 of JAFAZZ010000527.1, forward strand.
CAGCAGACCACGCCCGCGGTGATGGCCAAGGGCGTGGAGGACACCGCGTTCTACCGGTACGGGCGGCTGCTCGCCCTGAACGATGTGGGCGGCGATCCGTCGCGCTTCGGGATCGACGTCGAACGGTTCCACGCCGGGTGCCTCGAGCGAGCGCAGCGCTTTCCGCGGGGCCTGCTCACCACCATGACCCACGACGCCAAGCGCTCAGCCGACGTACGGGCGCGCATCGCCACGTTGTCCTCGATCCCCCACGAGTGGGCGACGCACGTCACGCGCTGGCTCGAGCTCACGGACCGCCACCGAGCCGCCGGCGCCCCCGACGACGTCGAGCGCTATTTCCTGTTTCAGACGCTCGTCGGCGCCTGGGCGATCGCGCCCGACCGGATCGAGGCCTACATGGAGAAGGCGCTGCGCGAGGCCAAGCGCAACACCAACTGGGTCGAGCAGAACCATGATTGGGAGGAGGCGGTCAAGCGCTTCTGCCGCGCCGTGTACTCCGACCAGGCCTTCATCGCCGACTTCGAAGCCTTCGCCGCCCGCGTCGCGCAGCTCGGCGACCGCGCCGCGCTCGCCCAGCTCTTGCTCAAGCTGACCGTCCCGGGCATCCCCGACATCTACCAGGGCGACGAGATGCAGTTCTGCGCCCTGGTTGATCCAGACAACCGCCGGCCGGTCGACTTTGACTACAACCAGGCGATGCTCCGGAGGCTGATGGGCGGCTCACCTCCCATCGCGCAGACGCGCAAGCTGTTCACGACACTGCGCCTGCTCGGCTTGCGGGCCCGCCGGCCGGCGCCCTTCGCCGGCGCCCACGAGCCGGTGGACGCCGGCGCCGGCGCGTGCGCGTTTGTGCGGGGCGGCGATGTGCTGGTGGTGGTGGCGGTGCGCGGCGCCCCGTTCGCCGGCACCCTCGTCGACCTTCCCGGCGGCCGGTGGCGCGACGTGCTCGGTGGCGACGAGCGCTCGTTCGACCAGCGCGAGCCGGTGGCGCGCCTGGTGGACGAGCATGGCGTGGCCGTGTTCGAGCGG
>JAFAZZ010000574.1 GCA_019239375.1 Solirubrobacterales bacterium
GGCCAAGAGCGGCGCCAACAGCGATCCAGGTCTCGAAGTCGCCCACGACGAGGGATCGGTGACCGTCCAGAATCCGTGCCTCTCCGGCGGCGCGATCGAAGTGTTCCTCGAACCGTTCATGCCCGCGCCGCGGATGATCGTGGCCGGCGACACGCCGATCGCCGCGGCGCTGCTGCGACTGGGGCCGGAGCTGGGGCTTGATGCCGTCCCGGGCCGGGCGAGCGATTCCGGATCACCCGTGCCCTGCGCCGAGGACCTAGCCCTGGTGGTGGCCGCACACGGACGCGACGAGCGAGCGATCCTACGAGGTGCGCTCGAGGCTGGCGTCCCTTACGTCGGGTTGGTGGCCAGCCGCAAGCGCGGGGCCGCCGTGCTCGATGCGCTCCGCGAGGACGGCGCCGCCGAGGAGCTGCTCGGGCGGATCGACACGCCGGCGGGGCTGGACATCGGTGCCCGCACCCCGGCCGAGATCGCGCTCTCTATCCTGGCGTCCGTAGTCGAGGTGCGCCGGCGCACGAGCACAGTGCCACGGTCCTGGGCCGCCGCCCCACCCACGGCAACCGATCCGATCTGCGGGATGACCTTGATGGTGGGTCCGGACGCGTTATCGGCCGACCACGCCGGCGAGACCTATTACTTCTGCGGCGAAGGCTGCAAGCTGGCGTTCGCGCGCCAGCACGGGGCATGACCCGAGTCACCGGGGAGGCGGACGAGGAGATCCGGCACCTCGTGCCGGATGTCGAGACGTTGGCCGTGCGGCTCGCGGCCGCCGACTACCTCGTCGACGAGGCGCTGGCCACCTCGATGTTCCTGAGCCTCCGCCTGCCTCAGCCGCTGCTGCTCGAGGGGGAGGCCGGCGTCGGCAAGACCGAGGCCGGCAAATCGCTCGCCGTCGTGCTAGATACCCCGCTCATCCGCCTGCAGTGCTACGACGGGATAGATGCGGCCGAGGCGCTCTACGAGTGGAACTACCCGCGCCAGCTGCTCAGCATCCGCCTGGCCGAGGCGCAGGGCGCTCAATTGCGCGAGCAGGACCTGTTCGCGCGCGAGTATCTGATCCGCCGGCCGCTGCTGCGCGCGCTCGAGCACCCTGGCCCGCGGCCGGCCGTCCTGCTGATCGACGAGATCGACCGTGCCGACGATGACTTCGAGGCCTTCCTCCTCGAGCTGCTGGCCGAGGCCGCGGTGACCATTCCGGAGATCGGGACGGTCCGCGCCACGCACCCGCCGATCATCGTGCTGACCTCGAACCGCACCCGTGATCTGCATGACGCGGTCAAGCGGCGCTGCCTCTATCAGTGGATCGACTACCCGAGCCCGCAGCGCGAGGTCGACATCGTCCGCCGACGCGTCCCTGGCGCCTCACAGCAGCTCACCGTGCAAGTGGCCGATGCGATCTCGCGCATGCGTGACAGCGACGTGCAGAAACCGCCGGGCGTGGCCGAAGCGATCGACTGGGTGGCGGCGCTGACCGTGCTGGGTGTCGAGGAGCTCGACGTCGGCGCCATCGAACGCACGCTCGGCTCGGTGATCAAGTACTCCGAAGACCAGGAGGTCGTGCGCGCCGCCGGTCTCGAGCAGCTGGTGGGACCGCGATGAACTCCGGAGCGCCGTTCCGGGTCCGTCCGCTCGCCCTCGAACTGCCGGCCGTGGCCGCGGCCTTCGGCCGGCGCCTGCACGACGCCGGCGTGCCGGTCGCCGCGGAGCGGGCAACCTGGTTCGCGCAGGCAATGGTCCTCGTCGAGCCGGTCTCGCGCCGGCGCCTGTACTGGACCGCGCGGGCCGCGTTCGTCTCCGACGGGACGCACCTGAGCGCATTCGACGCGGTGTTCCGATCAGTGTTCGGGTCCGCGCCGGCCGACGAGGACGTGTCGGTCCCGCCGGACGACCGCGGTGACGGCGCACCGTCTGATCAGCCCCGGCACACGGTCAGCGCCGCCGGCGAGGCTCCATCATCGCCCGCCACCGCCTCGCAGGCTCGAGCCGGCGAGATCACGCGCGAGACGCCCACGCCGGTGCTCGCGAGCAACGAGGAGGTGCTGCGGTCCAAGCGCTTCGACGCGCTCGAGCCCGACGAGCTGGCGCGCCTGTACCGCCTCATGACCCGCCTCCGGGTGGCGACGCCAGAACGTCAGACGCGGCGCGCGCAACGCCACCGCCGCGGCGAGCGGATCGACCTGCGCCGGACCCTGCGCGGCAGCCTGCGCACCGCGGGGGACCCAATCCGGCTGGCCCGCCGCCGCCGGCGCGTGGTGCGACGGCGGCTCGTGCTGCTGTGCGATATCTCGGGTTCGATGGAGCCCTACGCGCGCGCGTACCTCCAGTTCCTGACCGCCGCCGCCGGCGGCCCTCGCGCGACCCGGTCAGAGGCGTTCGTGTTCGCGACGCGCCTTACCCGGCTGACGCGTGCCCTCTCCTCGCGCAATCCCGAGCGCGCGATCCAGATCGCCGCCGCGACCGCGCCCGACTGGTCGAGCGGCACCCGGATCGGCGACGCCTTGAAGGCGTTCAACGATCGGCATGGCCGCCGTGGCATGGCTCGGGGAGCGGTTGTGGTGATCCTGTCCGACGGCTGGGAGCGCGGCGATCCGGCTCGCGTCGCGCGCGAGATGCAGCGGCTCCGCCGAGTGGCCTACCGGATCGTATGGGTCAACCCGCGTGTGAGCGCTCGCGCCTTCGAGGCGCGCGCCGCCGGTCTCGTCGCCGCCCTCCCGCACTGCGACGCGCTCGTGAGCGGCCACAGCCTCGACGCATTGGGCGAGGTGGCGGGCGCCATCGGCGCCAGGCGTGCCGGCGACCTTGGCCACCTCGCCGCCAGCCGAGTTCCTGCTTCAGAACCCGGGGCCGAGGAGGAGCCGTGGCCGAGCGCCACCCCGGTCCCGGGCAGCTCGGTGGCGATGCCCAGCGGCTACGGCCCGCGCCGCGGCAAAACCACTCCGGGATGGTCGATGGCATGACCCAGGGCCCAACAAAGGTCTGTATCTATCCAGGGTGCGATCGTGCCGCCGCGCCGCCGCATCCCCTGGGCGGGCCGCAGCCGAGCTTCTGCGACCTCGAGGAGCACAACGCGCTGAGCG
>JAFAZZ010000306.1 GCA_019239375.1 Solirubrobacterales bacterium
ACACTAGACGACGTTGTACTCAGGCCGGAGCGCGGCGGCGTCGAAGCGATCGGCACCAAACGGCGAGACGTCTACAAACGGCACCCGGCCCAGGACCATGTCCCGGAGGATCTCGCCGACCGCCGGACCCTGCAGGAATCCGTGGCCGGAGAACCCGGTGGCGTACAGGAAGCGGGAGACGGTGGGCGCCTCTCCGATCAGAGCGTTGTGATCGGGCGTCATCTCGTAGAGCCCGGCCCAGCCGCCGCGGATGCCTACGTCGGCGATACGCGGCGCGCGTCGCCGTACGACCGCCATCAGATCGGGGATCCAGTCCTCGGTCGTCTCCACGCTGAAGCCCGGCCTCGCGTGCGGATCTGACATTCCCATCAGCACGCCAGGACCCTCACGGTGAAAGTAGAAACTCGAGGCGAAGTCAATCGTCATCGGCAGTTGGTCGGGTAACCCCTCCATCGCCTCGGTGAACAGGATCTGGCGCCGGAGTGGCACCACCGGCAACTCGCCGCCGACCATTGCCCCGCACGCGCGCGACCACGGGCCGGCGGCGCAGATGACCACGTTGGTGCGGACCGGACCGGCCTCGGTGACTACCTCGGTGATCTGATCACCGCTCGTGCTGATCGCCAGCACCGCGCAACCGGTGCGGACATGTGCGCCGCGAGCGCGCGCTCCGGAGGCGTAGCCCTGCACGACGCCGTCCGGCGTCGCGTGCCCATCGCCCGGCGAGAATGAGCCGGCGATGATGTCATCGCCCTCGAGCAGCGGGCAGAGATCGCACGTCTCGCGTGCGGTCAGGATCCGTGTGTCGAGGCCGTGCTCGCGCTGCAGCGTCACGCTCTGCTCGAACGCCTCCAGGTCCTCCTCGCGCGTGATCACGAATAGGTAGCCGACCTGCTTGAAGTCGATCTCCCAGCCCGGGCGGCGGGCAAAGTCGCGAAACGCGGCCAGGCTGCGCTTGGCGATCTCGATATTTAGAACATCGGAGAACTGCGTGCGCACCCCGCCAGCGGCCCGGCTGGTCGACCCGCTTCCCAGCTGCCCGCGCTCGACGAGCACGACGTCCACGCCGGCCTCGGACAAGTGAAACGCCGCGCTCGTGCCGATCACCCCGCCGCCGATCACGACCACGGTCGCCGAGGCGGGGAGCGGGGAGTCGGGGCGCGGCATCCTCCGGCGGATCGTAGGCGCCGGCGCCCGTCCGTGCCCGCGGCTGGTCACCTCCAGGGATATCACGCTGTCGTGGGTCGGGACTTGGGTTAGGCTCTGACCAGAGGCAGCTATCACGTTGCGGAGAGGAGAGAAATGCTCGATTTCGGGGCGACGTTCCTGCCGGACCCGCCTTCGCGGCGTTATGTCGAACGTGTCGTACGAGCCGAGGAACTGGGCTTCAGCCACGGCTGGACGTACGACTCGCACATCCTGTGGCAGGAGGGCTATGTCTTCCTCACGCTGGCCGCTATGGCGACCTCGCGCATCCATCTCGGCCACTGCGTCACCAATCCGGGCATTCGCGAGCCGACGGTGACCGCCAGTGCGTACGCAACGCTGCAGGACGTGAGCGCAGGACGGATGGCCCTGGGCATCGGCCGCGGGGATTCCTCGCGCCGGGTGGTGGGGCTGGAGCCGGTGCCGGTGGCCCGGTTCGAGCAGTCGCTGGAGATGATCAAGGCCTTGATGAACGGGCGGGAAGTGCAATGGAACGGCAAGACGTTGCAGCTTGCGTGGGCGCAGGGCCAGCCCGAGATCCCGATGTACGTCGCGGGCTACGGCCCGCGGGCGCTCGGGGTCGCCGGTCGCGTCGGGGACGGCGTCGTCATCCAGCTCGCCGACCCCGAGATAACGGGCTGGATCATCGACCGCGCCCGTGCGGCCGCGGTCGAGGCCGGCCGCGACGCTGGCGCGCTGGCCCCGATCGTCTGCGCTCCAGCCGTCGTCGACGCCGACCTCCCGCGCTGGCGCGAGGAGACGCGCTGGTTCCCGGCGATGGTGTCCAACCACGTCAAGGATCTGATCGCCCGCTATGGCACCGAGGGCGAGATCCCGAAAGCGCTGACCGACTTCGCGCTCGCCGTCGAGGAGTACGACTACAGCGAACACAGCCTCGTCGGCGCCAGCCACGGCCAGTACATCAGCGACGAGATATGTGACCGATTCTGCTTGCTCGGTGACGCCGACCAGCAGATCGCGCGCCTACGCGAGCTCGAACAGCTGGGTGTCAAGCAGGTGAATCTCTACCTGATGACCTCTGAGCTCGACGAGACGATGGAGCGCTACGGGCGGGAGATCATCCCGGAATTTCAGGCGTCCACCGTGACCTGAGAGGGAGCCAGCCGCGACCGGCCGACAACGAACAGGAGGACGAGCATGAGCGTGCTCATCAAGGGCGGGAGGATCGTCACCGCCGTGGACGACTACGTGGCGGACGTGCTGGTCGACGGAGAGACGGTCGCCGCGGTGGGAACCTCGCTGGGCGGCTCGGCGGACCGCGTGATCGACGCGGCCGGCAAGTACGTGATACCGGGGGGGATCGATCCCCACACGCACATGGAGATGCCGTTCGGCGGGACCGTGAGCTGCGACGACTTCACCTCGGGGACCGTATCGGCGGCGTTCGGCGGAACCACCGCACTCATCGACTTCTGCCTCCAGTCGCCGGGCCAGTCGATCCCCGACGCGTTGGCGACGTGGCACGAGAAGATCGAGCGCTGCCCACCGGTCATCGACGTGGGCTTCCACATGGCGATCACCGACCTTCACGACGGGGGCCGATTGGAGGACGTCGCGCGCGTCCCCGACGAAGGGGTGACGAGCTACAAGCTGTTCATGGCCTACAAGGGCGCGATCATGGTCGACGACGAGACGCTGTTCCGCACGATGCAGGTGGCGGCGCGGACCGGTGCTCTCGTGATGGTCCACGCCGAGAACGGGGACGCCATCGACGTGCTTGTCAAGCAGGCGCTGGCGGAGGGCAAGACCGAGCCGCGTTGGCACGCCGCCACCCGCCCGCCCGAGACGGAGGCCGAGGCGACCAACCGCGCCGTGATGCTGGCGCATATCGCCGGCTGCCCGCTGTACGTCGTCCACGTCTCCTGCGAGGAGTCAGTCGAGCCGATCGCGGTCGCGCGCGCACGCGGCTGGCGGACCTGGGGTGAGACGTGCATCCAGTACCTGTTCATCGACGAGAGCCGCCTGGAGGAGCCCGACTTCGCCGGGGCCAAGTACGTGTACACGCCGCCGCCGCGCCCGGTGAAGAACCACGAGCATCTGTGGGCGGCGCTGCGAACCGGGGTCCTGTCGGCGGTCTCCACCGACCACTGCCCGTTTCGCTGGCGCGACCAGAAGACGCTGGGCCGCGACGACTTCTCGAAGATCCCCAACGGTGGGCCGGGGGTGGAGAATCGGCTGCACATGCTGCACCACTTCGGCGTGCGCGAGGGTCGTCTGACCATGAACCAGCTCGTTGATCTCTGCTGCACTCAGCC
>JAFAZZ010000411.1 GCA_019239375.1 Solirubrobacterales bacterium
TTCCGCCGCCCGCCCGAGCGCGAGCTCGGCGTCGATCCGCTCCATCTCCGCCAGCAGGCGAAGCTCCTCCAGACGTCGTACCTCAGGCTGCACGTCCTCCACGGCGGGCAGGTCGGTGAACGGCGGGCCACGCCATAACGCCAGCCCCTCGCGCAGCCGCGCCGACGCGCCCGCCGGGTTCCCGCGCGCGAGAAGGCGCCGGCCGTCCTGGAGGCAACGCTCGAAGATCGCCGCGTCGAGCTGCTCGGGCTCCAGCTCCAGGACGTATCCGCCGCGCCGTGAGGAGCATCTCGCGGCCGTCCACGTGCAGGGTCCGCCGCAGCCGCGACACCGCGACGTGCAGCGCGTTGACGCCGCTCGCCGACCCGTTTCCGTCGAAGGCCTGCTCGATCAAGCGCTCGGTGCTGACCAGCTCCCGGCGGTGAACCAGCAGAACGGCGAGCAGGGCGCGCTGCCGTTCACCGCCCAGCGCGAGCGCTTCGCTTTCGTAGCAAGCGACCAACGGCCCGAGGATGGAGAAGTTCACCGCCGGCATGGTCTGTGCCCGCATCGACGCCGATTATCGACCAGGCCTTCCAGGCTCGCAACGGCATTCTGACCGCCTATGTCAGCGGCCTGTCAGCGGCTGGTAAGCGGGCCTGCGGATACTGCTGGCGCTTCGCCAGGGCGCGCGACAGTGCTCGCCCGGGCGCTGGGAATGAGGAGCCATAAGGAGGTCTTGAGGTGCGACGAATCGCTGTACTGGGTGCGGCGCTGCTAACTCTGTCGGCCGCGGCGTGCGGATCGAGTTCGAGCTCGAACTCGAGCGCCGGAGCGGGTGCGGGTCAATCGTCGATCTCGGGCGCGCCGACAGCCGGAGCAGGACTCACCTCCGCGACGGCGCCGTCGGGGACGCGACAGGCGGGGGGGACCGTCTACTACACCGAGGGACCGAGCGCGCCCCCGAACTACATCTTTCCGATGACCAGCGCCCAGGTCTGCGGGACGAACAACATCTCGCAGCTCCAGGCGATGCTGTTCCGGCCGCTCTACTGGTACGGCAACAACTACAGCCCCACGCTCGACTACGACTACTCGGTCGGTCAGCCGCCCGCGTTCTCGAACGGCGACAAGACGGTGACGATCAAGCTGAAGCCGTGGAAGTGGTCGAATGGCGAATCGGTGACCTCGCGTCAGGTCGCCTTCTGGATCAACCTGTACAAGGCCGATCCCGCGAAGAACTACTGCGGCTACGTGCCGGGCTACTTCCCGGACAACGTGACCGGCGTGCAGACGCCGGACCCGCAGACGGTTGTCCTGCAGCTCAACCGGTCCTACAACCCCGAGTGGTTCACCTACAACGAGCTCTCACAGATCTATCCACTGCCATTGGCCTGGGATCGGACCTCGCTGTCCCAGCCGGCCCCCACCTCCGAGCACGGCCGTCTGCCGGACGCGACCAAGGCCGGCGCCGAGAGCGTCTACAAGTTCCTCGACGCGCAGTCGAAGTCGCTCGGCACGTGGGGCTCCTCGCCGCTATGGAGCGTGGTGGACGGGCCGTTCAAGCTGAAGGGCTTCACCAGCACCGGTCAGGTCACGCTCGTGCCCAACCCAAGCTACTCGGGGGCCCCTAAACCGACCATCTCCAGTCTGGTCGAGCAGCCGTTCACCAGCGACACCGCGATCTTCAACCAGATCCGCTCCGCAGGTCCGCAGGGGCTGACCATCGCCAACCTGCCCTCGCAGTACGCGCCGCAGATCGCCGCCGTGCAAGGCGAGGGCTACGACTACAACCGGGCGGCCAGCTACTCGATCAACTACTTCCCGCTCAACCTGAACAACCCCAGGGTGGGCCCGATCTTCCGGCAGCTCTACTTCCGCCAGGCCTTCCAGCATCTGATCGATCAGCAGGGGTGGGTCAACGCCTTCCTGCACAACACGGCCATCCCGACGTACGGGCCGATCCCGTCCTCGCCGCCCAGCCCGCTGGCCAGCATCGATGTCTCGCTGAACCCGTTCCCGTTCTCGACCAGCGCGGCCTCGCAGCTTCTCTCGAGCCACGGCTGGAAGGTCGTCTCCGGCGGGACCACCACCTGCCAGCACCCCGGTACGGCGGCTGATGAATGCGGCGCCGGCATCGCGGCGGGTGAAGGCATCTCGTTCAACCTCGACTACCAGGCGGGCGTCGCGACGCTCGCAAGCGAGATGAACGACCTCGCCGCCCAAGCCAAGCGGGTCGGGATCAACCTCCAGCTGACCACGCACCCGTTCGACAACGTGATTTCTACGGCCGTGGCCTGCCAGCCGACGCAGCCTGCCTGCAGCTGGACGGCGGAGAACTGGGGAGCCGGATGGATCTACGCTCCGGACTTCCTGCCCACCGGGGAGTCACTGTACGCACCGGGCGCGGTGGCCAACTACGGCAGCTTCAACGATGCCGGGGCGACCCGTCTCATCATCCAGACGATCACCGGAAGCGCCGCCCAGGAGAAGCAGGCCCTTGCCAACTACGCGCGTTACATGGAGCAGCACGTACCGGTGGTCTACGGTCCGACTTCAATCGGCACCTACCAAGGTGACGCCGGCACGCTGATCGCCAAGAACCTGGGTGGCTATGCAGCGAACGCCTACGGCTACATGACCCCGGAGAACTGGTACTTCACCAGGTAACCCTCGTCACCGCTCAGAGACGCTGCGAGCGATTTCAGGATGACGGGTTACATCCTCCGCAGGCTTGGCGAGGCGGTCATCGTGACACTCGGTGTCACCTTGATCACCTTCGGCCTTCTGCATGCCCTGCCGGGCAGCCTAGCCCGTGACATCCTGGGGCCGCGTGCTTCGCCCCAGGCGATCGCGGCGTTCAATCATGCCAACGGACTGGACAAGTCCGTGTGGTACCAGTACTGGCTGTTCCTGGACAAGCTCCTGCACGGAAATCTCGGGTACTCGTTCCAGTTCAACCGGTCGGTTGATTCGCTGCTTGCCACCGAGCTGCCCAGGGATCTTGTTCTCGGAGGCCTGGCGCTGATCTTGTCGCTGGCCATCGCCATCCCAATTGGCGTGGCTCAGGCGGTGCGCCGAAACGGGTTCTTCGACTATGCCGGGACCGGCGTGAGCTTCCTGCTCTACTCGATGCCGCAGTACGCGATTGCCCTCCTGCTCATTCAGTTGCTGGCCATCAGCTTCCACGTGTTCCCGGCCGAGGCGCCGCAGTCGGCCTCCGCTCTCGGAATGCTGGCGCATCCGGCCGGCCTGGTCCTACCCGTGGCCAGCCTCACCCTGGTCACCTACGCCCAGTTCAGCCGCTACATGCGCTCCTCGGCGATCGACACGCTCGCCCAGGACTACATCCGTACGGCGCGAGCCAAGGGACTGCCGGAGCGGCTTGTGCTGACGAGACACCTGCTGCGCAACTCGATGATCGCGGTGGTGACCCTGGTCGGGCTCTCGATTCCCACCATCCTGACCGGGACGCTGATCATCGAGCAGGTGTTCAACTATCCCGGAGCCGGGCTCGAATATTTCAATGCCGCGCTACGCAACGACTATGAGGTGATGCTCGGCATCACCGTGCTGGTCGGCGTGGTCACCGTGGTCGGCAACCTCCTCGCCGACATCGGCTACGCCGTCCTCGACCCCCGCATCAGGTACTGATCCGTGGACACCGTCGCCCCCGAACGCGTAGAGGTGGAGGTCTCGCCCGAGGGCGGGCAGGTGGCGTCGGCGGGCAGCCCGTGGCAGCTCATCGCGCGCACGTTTGCCAAGAACCGGCTCGCCATCCTCGGCGTCGTGGTGGTCGTGCTGATCATCCTGTTCAGCTTGGCCGGGCCTCTCGTCTACCACACCGACCAGTTCAACCCGAACCTGCTCGTGGTCAACCAGGGCCCCGGCGGCGGCCATCCCCTGGGGACCGATCAGAGCGGGTTCGACATCCTCGGGCGGCTCATGGAAGGGGGCCAGAGCTCAATCGAGGTCGGCCTCGCCGTGGGCGTGATCGCCACCGTGTTCGGTCTGATCTACGGCGCGATCTCGGGGTTCTTCGGGGGGGCGATCGACGCGGTCATGATGCGCGTGGTCGACATCGGCCTGGCCGTCCCCCTGGTGTTCCTGTTCATCTTCATGGCCCAGGTCTACAAGCCGACGCTCACGCTGCTGATCGTCCTGCTGGCGCTGGTCTCGTGGTTGATACCGGCCCGGTTGGTGCGCGGAGAGACGCTCAGTCTGCGCACGCGCGAGTACGTGCAGGCCTTCCGGGTCATGGGCGGCCGTTCGGGCCGCATCATCGTCCGCCACATCATCCCCAACACGATCGGGACGATCGTGGTGACGGTCACCTTCCAGATCGCCAACGCGATTCTGATCCTGGCGGTCCTGCAGTACCTCGGCTTCGGCCTACCCGCCACCACGCCCACCTGGGGCTCGATGCTCTCCGACGGCACGACCTACCTCCAGGACGGATATTGGTGGGAGGTCTATCCGGCCCTGCTGATGATCGTGATCACGGTGGTCGCCTTCAACTTCATCGGCGACGCACTGCAGGATTCCTTCGACGTGCGTCTCCAGGAGAGGTAGCCGCCGGTGACCCGCCTGCTCGAGGTGTCGGACCTCCGGACGCGGATCCGGCTGCGCAGCGCCACCGTGTACGCCGTTGACGGCCTCAGCTTCGAGGTGGAGGCGGGCGAGACGGTGGGCATCGTGGGCGAATCCGGCTGCGGCAAGACCATGGCCGCGATGTCGATCATGCGGCTGTTGCCGCGCGGCGCCTACATCGCCGCTGGCGCGGTTCGCCTGGGCGGACGGGATCTCGTGGCGCTGAGCGAGGAGGCGATGCGCAAGGTGCGCGGCAACGAGATCGGCATGGTCTTCCAGGACCCGATGACGTCGCTCAACCCGACGATGACGATCGGCCGCCAGATCGCCGAGGCGGTCACCATCCATCGCGATGTCTCACACGCCGCGGCCATGGATCGCGCGGTCCAGACGCTCGAGATGGTCGGTGTGCCCCGGCCGGCGGAACGGGTGCGCGACTACCCGCATCAGCTCTCGGGCGGGTTGCGCCAGCGGGTCACGATTGCGATGGCCTTGGCCTGCGAACCGAAGCTGCTGATCGCCGACGAGCCGACCACCGCGCTCGACGTGACCATCCAGGCCCAGATCCTGCGCCTACTCGACCGCATCAAGCGCGAGCTCGGCACGGGGATCATCCTCATCACGCACGACATGGGAGTGATCGCCGGCAACGCCGACCGCGTTTTGGTCATGTACGCCGGCCGCAAGGTGGAGACCGCTCTCACCAGGGAGTTGTTCGCCAACGTGCGCCATCCCTACACCGAGGCCCTGCTGGCGTCGATCCCCAAGCTCGATCAGGACAAGAGCGAAGACCTCTACTCGATCCCTGGCGTGCCTCCCGACCTGCGCCAACCACCGCGGGCATGTCGGTTCGCGCCGCGCTGTGCCTTCGCCACCGAGCGGTGCCGGACGAAGGATCCTCCGCTAGGCGGCGAGGATCCGAGCCATCCCTACGCCTGCTTTCACCCTCGCCACACGTCGGTTGCCGAGAGCAGCAAGCTGGGAGCCGCGCTGATTGCCGCAGCAGAGCGCAACGCGGCGTTCATCGACGCCTACGGGAGGGACGTCGAGCTGCTCGTCACGAGCCCGGACGCCCCGCCGGCCGACGGCGGGATCGCAGCTAACGGCCGGACGCGTTCGGAGGCGATCATCGAATTTCGTGACGTGTTCAAGGAGTTCGAGGTAACCGCTGGCGCGATCCTGCGCCGGCGAGTCGGGACGCTGCACGCGCTCAGCGGAGTGGAGCTGGCCGTGCGCCGTGGCGAGACCTTCGGCCTGGTCGGCGAGTCCGGCTGCGGCAAAACCACCCTCGGCCGACTGGGCGTCGCCTTGGATGGCCCCACCCGCGGCCAGGTGATCTTCAACGGAACCGACCTCTCTGCGGTCAAAGGCGCCACGCTGCGCCGTCTGCGCCAGGACCTGCAGTTCATGTTCCAGGATGCCTACGCGTCACTCGATCCACGGATGCGGGTGCGCGAAATCATCTCCGAGCCGCTCGACATCGCCCGCCGGGGTTCACCGTCGGAGCGCGCCCAGACCGTGCAGCGCCTGCTCGACGAGGTTGGACTGGCCCACGACGCGATGGACCGCTATCCGGACGAGTTCTCAGGCGGGCAAAGGCAGCGTCTGGGGCTGGCCCGCGCGCTGGCGCTAAATCCGCAGCTGATCGTGGCCGACGAGCCGGTGTCCGCGCTCGACGTCTCGATCCAATCTCAGATTCTGAATTTGATGAAGCGCGTCCAGGCTAGCCACGGACTCACCTACATCGTCATCTCCCACGACCTTTCGGTCGTCCGCTACCTAGCCGACCGTATCGGCGTCATGTACCTCGGCAAGCTCGTCGAGGTCGGGCCCGGAAACGACATCTACGGCCGGCCGGCCCATCCCTACACAGCCGGCCTTCTCGAGGCGATACCAGTGCCAAATCCCGACATCGCCGGCGAGCAGAATGGCAGGTCCGCGGTCCGCGGCGAGCTGCCCTCCCCGCTCAACCCCCCCTCGGGCTGCCGCTTCCGCACGCGCTGCCCGCGGGCTCAGGACATCTGCGCCACCGAGACGCCGGAGCTGCGCCCGTCCGGTCCTGAGCATGAGGCCGCCTGCCATTTCCCGCTCCAGCCGCCCGTGCGCTCGCCTGGATTGCCAGGCGGCTAAAGCCGCTTGCATCCGACTCCGGCGGTCGGCCGCCCGCAGAGCACCGCGGAGTTCGCCCGCGCCGACGCGCGGGCCAGCACGTCGAGTTCGACGTTACTCGCCGTCGCCGTACCGGGTCACCGTTTTTACTGTCAACGCTCCGGTAGGATTCTGGTTCGGTGTTCGACTTCGTGCT
>JAFAZZ010000118.1 GCA_019239375.1 Solirubrobacterales bacterium
GCGCCCTGCTCGGCTACAGCGAACGCGACCGAGTGTGCATTCCGGTCCCGCTCTACCACTGCTTCGGGATGGTGCTGGGCAATCTGGCCGCCACTTCGCACGGCGCCTGCATGGTCTATCCGGCCGAAGTCTTCGAAGCGCTGGCCACGCTTCGGGCCTGCGCGCAGCAGCGCTGCACGAGCCTCTACGGCGTGCCCACGATGTTCATCGCCGAACTCGGCCAGGAGCGCTTCGCCGAGTTCGACTACAGCTCGTTGCGGACCGGGATCATGGCGGGATCCCCCTGCCCGATCGAGGTGATGAAGCGGGTGAGCATCGAGATGGGAATCCGCGAGATGAGCATCGCGTTCGGCATGACCGAGACCTCGCCGGTGACCACCCAGGTGCGCTGCGAGGACTCGCTGGAGAACCGCTGCGGCACGGTGGGCGAGGTCGCGCCGCACGTCGAGATCAAGATCGTTGACCCCGCCACCGGCCGCACGCTCCCCCGCGGGGAACCCGGCGAGTTCCTGGCCCGCGGCTATGTGGTGATGCGCGGCTACTGGAACGACGCCGAGCGGACGGCCGACGCGATCGACCGTCAGCGCTGGATGCACACCGGCGATCTGGCCACGATCGACGAGCAGGGCTACATACGCATCGTCGGGCGAATCAAGGACATGGTCATCCGCGGCGGCGAGAACGTCTACCCGCGCGAAATCGAGGAGTTCCTCTACGCGCACCCCGCGATCGCCGACGTCCAGGTGATCGGCGTCCCCGACGAGCGTTACGGCGAGGAGCTGATGGCGTGGGTCGTCCTGCGCCCGGGCGCCTCGCTCAGCGAGGAGGAAGTCAAGGAGTTCTGCAAAGGCCAGATCGCTCACTTCAAGATCCCGCGCTACGTGAAGTTCGTCGATTCCTTCCCGATGACGGTTACCGGCAAGGTGCAGAAGTTCAAGATGCGAGAGGTGGCGACCGAGGAACTCGGGCTCGGACAGGCCGCCGCGATCGCGACCGCCTAGAGGGTGACGCCGGGCCGCCCTCGGAGCCCCGGCGCCGGATTGCTGTCAGCAAAACCTACCTAACCTTGAGGCGTGGCCTCTTGAGGCGCGGCCTCTTGAGGCGCGGCCTCTTGAGGCGCGGCCTTTTGAGGCGCGGCCTTTTGAGGCGCGGCCTCCGATGAGGCCTGCCGCCGCTGGTCGCGGGCCGCGCGGCGCGCTCCCCTGCGCCCCACCCGCGTGAGCTCTGAGTGGAGCGCCCGGATCTGCTCGAGGATGTAGTCGGCCGCCTGCTGCTGCTGCTCGCGCGTCGGCTGCTCGATCATCGCCAAGCGGAACGGGCGGCCGTACTGGACCGTCACCTGGGGGAACCGAAGCCGCTTCCAGTTGCGCACCTGGTAGGACCCGAGAATCGCCACCGGCACCACTGGCACGCCCGACCCGAGCGCCAAGCGCCCGATCCCAGGACGCGCCTCGTCGGCCATCTTCCCGGTGCGCGACCGCCCTCCCTCGCAGTACATGACGATCGCACCACCGCGGTCCAGGATCCGGAACGCGGTGATGAACGCCTCCTCGTCGTGGTAACCGCGCCGGACCGGGAAGACGCCGCCGTGGCTGAACACCCATGCCCCGATCCCCTTGAACAGCTGGGACTTGCCCATGAACTGGACGCGCCGGCGGATGAACGCGCCGGCGAAGAAGTGGTCCATGAACGACGCATGGTTAGGGGCGAGGATGACCGGCCCGTTGGGCACATTCTCGCTGCCGTATCCCCGAGCTCGATACGCCAGTAAGGCCCAGACCACGGTTCCCACCCGCACCGGCTCGTACACCTTGGCCTCGGGCTCGTGGTCGCGGACCAGGGCGTGATAGCGGTCGAACTCTTCCTTGGGGCGCGCGTCTTTGTAGACCTGGGGGCGTAGCTCGACGTCGGGCATGGCGCGGATACGCTAGTGAACTAACCGCTCAGCGGCAGCACCATCGTCGGCTTCTCGATCTCGTGCTCGGCGCTCGTGGCCACCACCCCGGTGCCGATCGCGAAGAACTCGATCACGTGCGATCCCCAGCCGTGGCTGCGCTCGACGATCCGCGCCCCGACGATGCCGCCCGCTCGCAACTCGTCGGCCTCGCGCTGCATGCGCTCCATGGCCAGCTCGCGCGCCTCGTACAGCGCCTGGGTGTAGTTGGGCATCTCCACGTTGCGCCCCACCTGCTTGAGCGAGGCGAGCATCCCCTGGCGCCCGACGTGGTACACGCAGTTGCCCATGACCATCCCCACCGGGCGATAGCCGGCGCGCAGCAGCGTGGCGAAGTCCTGACCGCTCAGGTCCGAGGTGAACGGACGGCCATTGGGCGCACGATGCAGCTCGCCGCCCCGGTGCCTGACCGCCGTGCCCACCGCGATGAACTCTGCCAGGTCCGCGCCCCATTCGTAGCGGCCGATGTCGAGCCTCACTCCGACGATCCCGTCTGCGCCCAGCTGGTCGGCCTCCTCCTCCATGCGGGTCATGGCCAGCTCGCGCGCGTGGTACATGGCCTGGGTCAGCACGCCCAGCTCCTGGCTCTGGTTCCACATCGCCTGCTGGAAGCCGATGTGGTAGATCGAGCTCCCCAGCACCAGACCCAGCGGCTCAAACCCGGCCTGCTTGACGAGCAGGAACTCGTTCACCGACAGGTCACTGGTGAAGAACCCGCGCGCGACCTCCTGCTTCATCCGCTCGATTCGCTCGATCCCCGAATCGGGGATACCGGCCAGCGATCCCGCCTCGTACGCGGCCTGATGCGGCGCGTCGCCCGGAGGCGCCGGCGCCGCCTGCACCGGCGCCTGCGCGTCGTCCTCGCCGTCACGCTTGAGAAATCCCATCGATCCTCCGCTCCTGTCGACTCATTGGATCAGCAGCCGCTCGAGGGCCCTGCGCGTGGCCGCGCTCCGCTGGGCCTCCACGGCGAGCGCCTCGCTCAGCATGCCCAGCCAGACCTCGCTCTCGAGCACCTCGCTCTTCAGGACGATCCCGCCCGACAAACTGCCGCAACGGGTCTGGACCCCTCCGGAGCCCGTGCGCAGCTCGAAACGGCGCTCGCCGAGATCGACCGACAGGCTCCGCACGGTCTTCGCCCCGAACAACCCGGCTCGTCCGCGCTCCACCCGCACGCGCGTCGGCACCGCCTCCTGGAGCTTGGCCGCCAAGCTCTCGACGAAGGCGCTGAGATCGCTCGAGTCCGCCCGCAGCGAGGCGGCCAGCAGATCGAAGTCCAGAGCGGGCTCTTCCGACGACACCGGTTCCAGGCTACGCCATCCGCGAGACCGTGATTCACGACCCCACCGCATGGGGAGCTTGTTGGTATGACGACACAGACAACATCGGTCCCCTATGTGGACCTCAACGACGGCAATCGCATTCCCCAGCTCGGCTTCGGTGTCTTCCAGGTGCCGGCCGAGGACACGGCCGATACGGTCTCGGAAGCCCTCAAGGCCGGCTATCGGCTGATCGACACCGCTGCCGCCTATGGCAACGAGGAGGGCGTCCGCGACGCCCTGCAGGCGAGCGACCTCGCCCGCAGCGAGGTGATGATCACGACCAAGCTGGCCAATTCCGAGCACGGTCGCGACCAGGCCCGGGCTGCCTTCCGGCAGAGCCTCGAGAAGCTGGGCGGCGACTACATCGACCTCTACCTGATCCACTGGCCGATCCCGAGTCAGGATCTGTACCTGGAGACCTGGGAGACTCTGTGCGCCCTGAAGGACGAGGGCAGCGTGCGGTCGATCGGCGTTTCGAACTTCCAGGTCGAGCACCTAGAGCGGATCGTTGACGCCACCGGCGTCGTGCCCACGGTCAACCAGATCGAGCTGCATCCTCGCCTCCAGCAGCCCGAGCTCCGGCGCTATCACGCCGAGCACGGCATCCGCACCGAGGCATGGAGCCCGCTCGGCAAAGGCCAGCTTTTGGGCGATCCGGCGATCGAGAAGATCGCATCCGGTCACGGCCGCACTCCGGCGCAGGTGGTGCTGCGCTGGCACATCCAGCTCGGCAACATCGTGATCCCGAAGTCGGTAACGCCCTCGCGGATCGAGGAGAACTTCCAGGTGTTCGACTTCGAGCTGAGCGACCAGGAGATGCACCAGCTGGCCGAGCTGGACCGCGGGGAACGGACCGGCCCGGACCCCGACACGTTCGCCGGCTAGACGGCGCCGAGGTTCAGAGGGCGTGGCGAAAAGAGTCCTGCCGAGCGACCCGAACTCGCCACGCCCCTCCCGGGGCGCGCCCCGCCACGGTCGCATATCCTCCACCGCGTGCCCGAGATCGAGGCCCACATCACGGGAACCGTGTGGAAGATCGAGGTCGAGGTCGGCGACAGCGTGCAGGAGGGCGACACGGTAGTGATCCTCGAGTCGATGAAGATGGAGATGCCGGTCGAGGCCGAGGATCCCGGGGTGGTCAAGGAGATCCTCGTCTCCGAGGGCGAATCGGTCTCCGAGGGCGACGCGCTCGTTGTCCTCGAGTAGCTCTCCCGGAGAACCGACCACGCCGGGGCGGCTGCTGGTCGACGAGCCAGCGCCCGGCGTGACCCGGCTGATCATCTCCAATCCGGACAAGCGCGGCGCGCTGGACCACGCCATCCTCGACGGGTTCACGGCGACGCTCCCGACCCTGGAGGCCCGCTGCGTGATCATCACCGGCGAGCAGACCACGTTCTCGGCCGGCTACGACATCGGGGACTTGCGCGGCCAAGAGGTGCTCGCCGACGAGGCGGAGCGACTCGTCGCCCACCCGTTCGCGGCAGCGCTCGAAGCCGTCGAGGCCTACCCGTACCCGACCCTCGCCGCTCTGAACGGGCACGCGATCGGCGGCGGGCTCGAGCTCGCGCTGGCCTGCGACCTCCGCATCGCCGCGGGCACGATCGCCCTCGCCATGCCCCCGGCCAAGCTCGGTCTGGTCTACTCGCACACCGGGATCCGCAAGTTCATCGAGACGATCGGCGCGCCCCGCACGCGCGAACTGTTCCTGGTCGGGCGGCGCATCGACGCACGGACGGCGAAGGATTGGGGCCTGGTCAACGCAATCGCCCAAGAGGGACGGATCGCCGAGGAGGCGGTCGACCTGGCCACGGAGATCGCAGCCAACGCGCCGCTGGCCGAGACGGGCAACAAGCGGGTGATCAACGCATTATTGAGCGCCCAGGCGACCATGGACCCCGGGAGCGAACGCGAGCTGATCGAGCTGCGCCGCGCCTGCTTCGCCTCCGAGGACTTTCGCGAGGGAGTTCACGCATTTTCCGAGAAACGTCCGCCGCGCTGGCAAGGACGCTGATCCATCCGGGCCTCGGCTTAGCCTACGGTTCCAACATGATCGAGATCGAGGCTCGCCTCAGCGAGCTACGCGCGTTGGGCCTTCACCAGCGCATCCGCTTGGTCAGCGGACCGCAGGGTCCTCACGTCGTCCTGGACGGCAAACCCGTGCTCCTGCTGTGCTCGGACAACTGCCTCGGTCTGGCCGATCACCCGCGGGTGCGGGAGGCCGCGGCCGAGGCCGCCATGCGATGGGGCGTCGGTGCCGGCGCCTCGCGCCTGGCGTCGGGCACCATGACCGTTCACCGCCGTCTCGAGGAACGCTTGGCCGGCTTCCTGCGGCGCGAGAGCGCGCTCCTATTCGGCTCGGGCTTCCTCGCCGCCGCTGGCGTGATCAGCGCCCTGGCCCGCCCGGGCGACGTGGTGTTCTCCGACGCGCTCAACCACGCCGCGCTGATCGACGGCTGCCGCCTCTCCCGCGCCGAGGTCTTCGTCTACGGCCATGCCGACCCCGAGCACCTCGCCTGGGGACTCGCCCACGCGCAGGGCCGCGCCGCGCTGATCGCCACCAACGCCGTGTTCTCGCTCGCCGGAGACGCGGCGCCGTTGGAGGACATCGTCGAGCTCGCGCAGCGCCACCGGGTCCGGGTGCTGGTCGACGAGTCGCATGGCCTCGGGTCGGTGGGCCCCGGCGGACGCGGCGCACTGGCCGAACGCGGCCTGGAGGATCAGGTGGATGTGATCCTCGGCACGCTCGGCGGCGCGCTTGGGTCTTACGGCGCGTTTGCGGCCTGTGACCGCGTGATGACGCAGTATCTGCTCCAGGCCGCGCGCACGCTGGCCTTCTCGAGCGCGCCGGCGCCGCCTGCCGTGGCCGGCGCGCTGGCCGCCCTGGCGCTGCTCGAGGATCGCCCGCGGCTGGTCGACAAGCTGCACGTCAACGCCGTCGCACTCCGGGACGGGCTGATCGCGGAGGGCTTCGATCTGCCAAGAGCCCGCACCCACATCCTCGCCGTCGCGCTGGGCGAGCCCGAGCCGGTGCTGCGTATGGCCGAGGGGGCGCTGGCACGCGGCGTGTTCGCCCAGGCGGTGGTGCCACCGGCCACCCACGGACCTGCCTCCTGTCTGCGCCTGACCACGATGGCCACCCACCGCGCCGAGGAGCTGCGCGCCGCCGCTCCTGTCCTGGCCGAGGCCGCCCGCTCGGCCGGCGTCGATCCGCGGGCGACGAGTCCAGCGGTGCCGCGGCAGGGCGAGTACGAGGACGAGCCTCCGGAGCCGTACGCGTACGAGGCCGAGCGGGCTGGGCCGTACGACTACGAGCAGATCGCCCACGCGGCGTAGCCCGGCGGGCTAGTCGTCGTAGGGCTCGAAGTCGCGCTTGCGCGCGCCGCACACCGGGCAGAACCACGTCTCGGGGATGTCCTCGAACGCGGTTCCGGCCGGAATGCCCCCGTCGGGGTCCCCTTCGGCGGGGTCGTAGATGAACCCGCACGATCCGCAGATCCACTTCACCGGCCGAAGGCTAACGCGAGTCGGGGAGAATGGCCTCACATGACCGGCGCCGACCGACCCGGGCCCGAGCAGCCGCTCAACTTCGGTCAGACCACAGAGCCGCGGCCTGCCGGCACGGTGATCCTGCTGCGCGGCGGCCACACCGCGCTCGAGGTGCTGCTCGTCCGGCGCAACCCGAAGGCGCGCTTCATGGGCGGTGCCTGGGTGTTCCCCGGCGGCGCGGTTGACCACGCCGAGGCACAGGGCGACCACGCGCACCGCGCCGCAGCGATTCGCGAGCTCTCCGAGGAGGCCGGCATCACGATCGGCGAGCCCGACCAGCTCGTGCCGTTCAGTCGCTGGATCACGCCGGCCGAGGTCAAGATCCGCTTCGACACGTGGTTCTACCTGGCGCCCCTTCCCGCCGGCGCACACGCGAGTCCCGACGGCAGCGAGGTGGTCGATGCCCGCTGGTACGCGCCGGCCGTCGCGCTGGAGGCCCGGGCCCGAGGCGATCTGTTCCTGGTCTTCCCGACGATCAAGCATCTCGAGCAGCTGTCGGCGTTCGCCTCCGCCGAGCAGCTGCTCTCCCACGCGCGCGGGCGCGAGGTCCATCCGGTCCAGCCCCGCGTCCTGCTCCAGGGCGAGACGGCGCGAATCGTGCTACCGGGTGAGCCCGGCTACGACGACCGGATCGTGCTTCCGGGTGAGCCCGGCTACGCGGATTGACGCGCCCGGTGGTGCCTATACTCGCGCCGTGACGGCTTCGCTTCCCCCCGATGTGCAGGCGGTCTTCGACCGGTTCATCACCACCGAGCTGACCACCGTCAACCGCGCCGGCCAGCCCATCACCTGGCCCGTGACGCCGTACTACCGTCCCGCCGCGCCCTGCATCGACGTGACCACCGGGCTGGGCTATCCGAAGAAGGCCGACGACGCGCGCGCCAACCCGCTGGTCGCCCTGCTGTTCTCCGACCCGACGGGCAGCGGCGTGACCGACCCACCCATGGTCCTCGTCCAGGGGTCGGCCGAGGTAGACGACCGCGACCTCGAGGCCAATCGCCGGCGCTACGCCGCGGAGTCGCTCGAGAAGCTGCCCGGGCTGCGCAAGCTCGAGCCGCCGGAGGCCCTGAAGCGCTTCCTGAGCTGGTACTACACACGGATCTACATCCACATCCGACCCGAGCGGGTGTACATCTGGCGCAGCCCGGACGCCGAGCCTGAGCTCTTCGATACCCACATGGAGGAGGTGCGCTCCGGCCACTCCGAGGAGCCGGCCCGCTTCCACGCCGATCCCGAGGGCGGCCGGACCGCCTGGCATCCGCGTCTAAACGAGCTGGGCACCACCTACCCCACGGCGGCTCTCTCCATCGTCTGCCCCGACGGCTTCCCGTTCGCCGTCCGCGTGAAGGTTCGCGCCCACGAGGCCGACCGCCAGGTCCGGATCGACGACCCGCCCGCCGGCGCGCCGCTCCAGCCAGGCCTCGCCTGCCTGACCGCCCATTCGCACGATCCCAGCTTCGGCACGATGCAGAATTTCCAGGTCCGTGGCGACCTCGTGCTTCGGGACAACATCTGGGCTCTGATCCCGCACAAGCTGGTGGGCGGTCTCGAGGCGCCGCCGTCACGCCTCGCGCTGATCCGCGCCAACGCCGGCAAGGCCGTGCGCTTCCGCCGGACGGCCAAGCGCGAACTCGCCCGCCGCGGCTGATCTGGGGCCCACCGCAGGCGGCCCTAACCCGCCGTCTCCTCCTGCGAGATCACGTGCATGACCGCGTTGATCAGGGCCAGGTGGGTGAACGCCTGCGGGAAGTTGCCCAGGTGCCGTCCAGTGCGCCCGTCGAGTTCCTCGGCGTACAGACCGAGCGGCGAGGCGTGCGCCAGCAGCCGCTCGCACAGCTGCGCGGCCGACTCGGCCTCTCCGATCTCCGACAGCGCCGAGGCGAGCCAGAACGAGCAGATCAGGAACGTTCCCTCCTCCCCGGTCAGGCCGTCGTCCGTCTCCTGCACCCGGTAGCGCAGAACGAAACCGTTCTCCTGCAGCTCGGAGGCGATGGCCAGAACGGTGGCCTTGACGCGCTCATCCTGGGCGGGCAGGAAGCGCACCAGCGGGATCAGCAGGGTCGAAGCGTCGAGCGCGTCGGTCTCGTAGTGCTGGCGGAACACGCCCCGCTCGGACACCCCCCGCGCGAGTATGTCGGCCCGGATCTCCTCGGCCACGGACTGCCACTCCGCGGCCTGGTCCCCTTGGCCCTGCAGCGTGGCCAGCCGCGCGCCGCGATCGAGGGCCACCCAGCACATGAGCTTCGAGGACACGTAGTGCTTGGGCTCGCCTCGGGCCTCCCAGATCCCCTGGTCAGGCTGGCGCCAGATCTCTTGCGCGCCGCGGACTTGGTCCTGGAGCACCGGCCACAGCCGCCCCGGGATGTGCCCGCCCATCTTGGTGTGCAGGTAGACCGAGTCGAGCACTGACCCGTAGACGTCGTTCTGGCGCTGACGGTAGGCGCCGTTCCCGATGCGCACCGGCCTCGCCCCCTCGTAGCCGTGCAGGTGGGCGAGCTCCTGCTCGTGCAGGTCGCGCTCGCCGGCCAGGCCGTACATGATCTGCAGCGCGCCGTCATCGACCCGCTCGAGGTCGGCCACGAACTGCATGAAGTCGTCGGCCTCCCAGTCCAGCCCGAGCGCGTGCAGCCCCCACAGCGTGAAGGTGGCATCGCGCATCCAGCAGTAGCGGTAGTCCCAGTTGCGCTCGCCGCCCGGCGTCTCGGGCAGCGAGGTGGTGGCCGCCGCCACCGTGGCGCCGGTGGGTGCGTACGTCAAACCCTTCAGGGTGAGCGCCGAGCGCTGGAGGTATTGGCGCCAGCGATGGTCCGGGAACCGGCCCCCGGCAAGCCAGTCGCGCCAGTAGTGGAAGGTGCTCTGGAGACGCTCCTTTGCGTTGGCGCAGTGCGCCGGGCCGTTGAGGCCGTGCCTCCACCCGAGGGCAACGAAGCGCTCCTCGCCCTCGCTCAGCGTGTGCCGCGCCCGCGCCCGGCCGCCCTCGATCCCGACTCGCAGGTCCGTGATCAGCCGCAGAACTGTCTCGCCGTCGGTGGCTTCGGCCGCCGACCAGTCATCGGACACCATCGCCCAGCGGGCCGGCTGGCGCCCGTAGTCGAACATCGGCTCGCAGACCGCCTCGACCTGGACCTGACCCTGGATGCACTCGATCACCCGCACCAGCATGTGGTCGGCGTCGTGGTCGGTGGGCGGCCGGGTATGCGAGGTCTCGTCGGCGTGCTGGTCATGCCACGGGCCGATGGTCAGCCCGTCGCGAACCACCACCCAGCCCGACGGCGTCATCCAGGTCGTCTCGAGGATCATCGTGCCCGGGACGTAGCGCACCGACAGCGGGACGACAACCCCGTAGGGACCGACGCGGAACGATCCGCCTCGCCGGTCCAGGAGCGCCCCGAACACGCTCGCCGAGTCGAAGCGCGGGAGGCACATCCATTCGATGCTGCCGTCCGGCGCCACCAGGGCGCCGGTGTGGCAGTCCGACAGGAACGCGTAGTCGGCGATCGGCGGGAACGGCGAGCCACCGCTGAGCGGTACGTCGTGGGGCGGCAGAGGAATGCTCGGACTCATACGCGCGCGCAGCCTAACCGTCTGGACTACTCTGTCGGGGTCGACTGACGGAGGTGAGTGGTGTCAGACGAGGCAAACCCGCCCCAGCGGCGGTCCAGCAGCGCGGAAGCCGCAGCTACGCGCTGGCGGCAGAAGCACCCCGAGGAGGACATCGAGCTCGACGCCCCCTCGCACGTCCCCGAGGACGAGGAGGTCGTACCCAACCGGCACTCGGCCAGCGCCGAGGCCGCCGCGTTGCGCTGGCACGAGCGTCATCCGGACGACGGCGACTGAGCGACCGGCTGAGGGATAGAAACCGAGCCGGCTCCCCGGTACGCTTCGCGCATGTTCCGGCCGCATGCGAGTTTCCCGCTGCGCTTCGCGAGGACCGTGCTGGTTCCCTCCGGTCCGCTGATCGTCGCGATCGGCTTCGGGACTTCGGGGGCACTGTCCGAGTCCGTGGCCAAGCTGCTCCTCCTGCTGACGATGGCCTGGTTCTTCTGCTCGCTGATCCTCGTGCCGGCACTGCTGTTCAGACCAGAGCCCTCGCGGGGTTCGTCCACGGACGACGATGGCGGCGGGAGCGGTGGCCCGCGAGAGCCGCCGTCGCGGGATCCGGGCCCGGGCGGAATACCGCTACCGGACGCCCAGCAGTCGAGCGAGCGTGTCCGGGACCACGTTCGGCGCAAGCGCACGTGGCTGCGGCGAAGGACAGCGCGCGAGCCCGAGCCGGTCCGGGCTCCGAAGGTCCGCGGCTAGCAGCAAACCCAGGCCAGGCACAAGTCAAATCGCGACGCAGGCGCAGTGCGAACGGCCACCGCCGCGCGGCCCCATCGCCCCCCGAAGCGGCCCAGGTCAGCCGCCGCCGTAGGTGACAATCAGGTCGGTGATCAAGCCGACCAGGAAGCCCGCCGAGACCATCAGCAGGCCGAGCTCGCGGTGGCCGTAGCGGCGCATGCCGTTCCAGATCTCGCCGATCACGTACAGGATCGCGCCGCCGGCCGTGGCGTAGAAGGCCAGCTCCAGCGGGTGGCTGGTCACCGCGTAGCCGACGATCGAGCCGAGGAAGGTGGGTCCGCCACCGATCAGGCCGGCCAATCCGATCCAGCCCCAGGAGGGTTTCACGTCCCCGAGCGGGCCAACGATTCCAAATCCCTCGGTGGCGTTGTGCAGCGCGAAGCCGATGATCAGCACGGTGGCGAGGCTGATCGCCCCGGCACGTGCAGACACACCGATGGCGAGGCCCTCGGCGAAGTTGTGCACCCCGATTGCGGCGGCGATCGTCAGCCCCACTCGCAATGCACGGCGCCGGGCGGCGTCCAGCTCGCCCACGAGCGGATCCGGGTCGAGCGCCGCAGTCTCCGCCCCGCCTGCGATCGGCGGGCGCCGGGCCGCGGCGGGCCGCATCCGGCGCTCGAGCATCGCCAGGCCGGCGCTGCCTGCGGCAAACCCGGCGCCGAGCAGCATGACCAGCCAGACGAGGTACGCCACCGACTCATGCCCGTCCTTGACCCCCCGCAGCGCGTCCTCCACGATCGACAGGCCGCTGGACAGGACGTCGACGAAGATGAACGCCAGCACGCCGACCGAGAACATCGCGAGCGCCACCCGCGGACGGCTGCCAAGCAACTGCAGACGCCCCACCGGGAGGCCCAGGAAGATGGTGAAGCCGGCGAGCGCGCCTAAAGCGATGGTCTGTGCGAACGACAAATGGCCTAGCAGTGGTTAGGGGGCCCTAACGCCGACGGTTCCGAGCCTACCAGATTAGGTCGCCCTAAGTCCCAGTGCGGCGGTCGGAGATATAGGCGCACATCGTATATACCCGCTCGCGGGCTCGCCCCTCCGGATGGCGACAGATGCCGTGGTGAAAAACCCTTCCTATTGAAGGAAAATTCGCCATGGCCCCGGTATCGGCGCTCGCCTACGCCGGCGGCGCGGGATCAGCGCTCGCCACGCCGGCGGCGCGGGATCAGGTATCCGAGTTCAGGTCCGGGAGCCCCAGCGTCTGCAGCCAGTGGTTGACCGCGACGTTGAGCTGGGTGAACTCGCCCGTCCAGATCAGCACTCCCATCCCGATCAGCACCACTCCGCCGGCGGCGATCACCACTGCGTAGTGGCGCCGGACAACGGCGAGCGCGGAGGTCATCGTGCCAAAGGCGAGCCCGGTGACCAAGAACGGGACGGCGAGGCCGGCACAGTAGACGGCGAGCAGAAAGGCACCATGCGCCGCCGACCCCGACACGCCGGCGGCCGTGATGATCGCCCCGAGCGTCGGCCCCGTGCACGGCGTCCAGGCCAGCGCGAACGCCGCCCCGGTCAGCACCGGGCCACCGCGGCCCGCCCGCTCCATCAGCCCGCCCACGTGCCATTCGCGCGAGAGCCGGGGCACGAACGGGGCCAGCACGAACACGGCTCCCATGGCGACGATCACCGCGCCGCAGATCTTGAGCGAGGCCGGACCGGTGAGCGCTCCGTGAAGGGCCTGCTGGCCAATGAGGCCGAGCGCGATGAAGATGGCCGAGAAGCTCGCCACGAAGGCGAGGCTGGGCCCGAGCACCCGGCGCGCACGGATCTCCGGACGCGCGCGGATCTCCGCCGGCGCCACTCCGGCCACGGCCGAGATGTAGCCCGGGACGAGCGGCAGGACGCAGGGAGACAGGAAGGAGATCAGCCCCGCGCCGAACGCCACCGGAATTCCAATGCCCGAGGCAGGGTCCATCGTTGCTCGCAGCTGAGGGTATCGCCGCCGCGTCGAAGCGGGTCCGCACAGATGCTCCGCGCCGGCGGCGGCGGCCGGTGGTACGTTTGCCAGGCCATGGCCACAGCTATCACCACTCTCCAGAACTTCATCGACGGCGCATTCGTCGACCCCGCCAACGGACGGACCGAGCCGGTCCTCAACCCGGCCACCGGCGAGGCGATCGCCGAGGCGCCGCTCTCCACCGCCGCTGATGTCGACCGCGCAGTGAACGCCGCCAAAGCCGCTTTCG
>JAFAZZ010000164.1 GCA_019239375.1 Solirubrobacterales bacterium
ACACGGCGCGATCGGCCTCGCGCGCCGCGAGACCGTCGCGGTCGGCGTCAGAGGTGCCGACCACGCTCTCGATGCCCAGCTGCCGGCAGGCCGAGATGATGCGCAGCGCGATCTCGCCGCGGTTGGCCACGAACACACGCTCGATGCGCTTCACGGCGCTTGCACGCGAAACAGCGGCTGACCGTACTCGACCAGCTTGGCGTTCTCGGCCACCACCTCGGCGACCGTGCCCGAGACGCCGGCGGGAACCGAGTTCATCATCTTCATCACCTCGATGATGCATACGGTCGTGTCGGGCTCAACGCGCTTGCCCACCTCGACGAACGGCGGCTGCCCGGGTGCCTCAGCTCGGTAGAAGGTGCCGAGCATCGGGGCGGTGATCGTGACGAGTCCGTCCGGGGGAGCAGCCGGCGCCTCGGCAGGAGCCGGGGCCTCGGCGGGAGCAGGCGCCTGGGCGGCGGCAGGCTCCTCGCGCGCGGCCGCTGCAGGCTGGGGCGTGGACGGCGACGGAGCGTCGGCGGCGGGTGGCCCCTTGCGGACATAGAGCGAGAAGCCCTCGGTCTCGATGTGTAATTCGGCGAGCGCTGACTCGTCGATGATCCGCAGGATCTCGCGGACGTCGTCGTCGCTCAGAGCCATCGCATCCTCAGTCCTTCGGCGGGCGGGCGCCGAAGGTCCCCATGATCAGCGACATGGCCGACTCGGGCTGGGCCGCGGGCTGCTTCTTGGGGACGGCGGTGACCGGGCGTGACTGGACCACGAACAGTTCCCGCTCGTCGCCGCGGGCGAGTGCCCACTCGATGTCCTGATGGGCTCCGAAGTAGCGCTCCACCCGCTTCGCCACGTCGACCAGGCGCTCGAGCGCCGGCTGGTCCAGGCAGCGGACCTCGCGCTGCTCGTCGGGAACGGCGTGGCGGACGGCTCCGCTCCCGCCGACGTCGGGCACGTACTGCACGTCCTTGGTGTGCACGTGCTCGCGCACGAGCTCGCGTGTCACCTTGCTCACGAGATAGTCGTCAGGGGTGACCTCGCCGCCGACCACGGCCAGGCCGAGGCCCCAGCTCGCGTTGATCGCGACCATGCTTGGGTCGCCGCTCACCGGGTTACAGGTGAACATCACTCCCGACACCTCGGCGTCCACCATCAGCTGCACGGTCACTCCCATCGCCGGCTCCGCGCCCGATTCGCCCAGCCGCAGGCGGTAGCTGATCGCCGGCGGGCTGTACAGGCTCACCCAGCAGTCGCGCACCGCGTCGCACACGTGCTCGACGCCCCGCACCCACAGGTAGGTCTCCTGCAGGCCGGCGAAAGTGGCGTCCTGGCTGTCCTCACCCACCGCGCTCGAGCGCACTGCCACCGGCGGCGAGTTCTCGCCGAGCTGTGCATAGCCTTCGGCGATCTCCGCACGGACCTCCTGCGGGACGGGGGCGAACCGCATCGCCTCGCTGATCGAGTGGGAAGCCCGGCCGATCGCGTCGACGTCACCCGCCGACACCCCGGCCAATGCGCTTGCGATCCGCGACCCGAGGCCCGACTCGTCCACAAAGGCCGTAAACGCGGCGGTCGAGATGGCAAAGCCGGGCGGCACCGGGATCTCTGCTCTCAGCAGCTCCCCCAGGTTGGCGCTCTTGCCGCCGAAGCGCGGCTCGTCGTTCCGGGAAAGCCCGTGCAGCGGCCGGGTGTACTCGCTCACGAGACTTCCTGGCCGTCGAGGAGCGTGACGGTCCCGTCCGAGCCGTTTACCCTGATCGTCTGGCCGGTGCGGATGGCCGCCGTCGCGCGCCCGGTGCCGACGACGGCGGGCAGGCCGTACTCGCGGCACACGATCGCGGCGTGCGACATCACGCCGCCCACGTCTGTGACGGTCGCCCTGATCTTCGAGAAGATCGGCGCCCACGCTGGGGAGGTGCTGCCGCAGACGAGGATCTCGCCGTCGCGCACGTCGCCGATCTGATCGACCGACTTGACGACCCGGGCCGCGCCCTCGACCACGCCCGGCGAGGCGGCCGCGCCGGCCAGCACGGAGCCGCCCTCCTGCTGGCGCGCCCACTCGTGCACCCGCTCGGTGGTCACTCCCCACAGCATGATCGTCATGGGATCCGTGACCGCCTCCGGCGTCACCCCGAGCGCCGGCGGAGGCGTCCACTCGTTCAGCTTGGCGAGCAGCTCCTTGCGCCGCGCGGCGATCGGGGGCCAGTGCTTGGGGCCGAGCGGCACGCCACCGGTGGCCCAGGTGAGGACGAGCTCATCGAGCGCGCCGGCCACCTCGTAGCGCGAGAGCTGGAACACGTCCTCGCCGTCCTCCAGGAACCCGTGGCGGGCCAGCAGCCCGCCGAACTCGCGGATCTTGTTCCACCACCGGGTGAGGAACCAGTAGTCGCAGAAGAACTTGTGCTCCTCGACGTAGGGAAACACGGTGCGCGACAAAGCGAGCAGGTCGTTGTAGGTGGCCTGCGACTGCTCGTCGAGGAGCGCGCCGTACTCGTCGGCTAGGCGGTCGCGCTCGCGCGCGATCTCCTCCGTCGGGCGATCGATTCGCTCCCCGCCCCGCAGCGCGCTTATGTGCCCGATCAGGGATGCGTACGGGATGCTCGGGTCGTCCAGCCAGCTGCGGTAGTAGTGGTACAGCCCGTCGCCCGTGGCCATGTTGAACCATGGGTCCTTGACCTTCTCGAGCTCCTCGAGCCAGGCCTGGCCGGCGTCGGTCCGTGAAAGCTCGGCATCGATCTGCTGCGGCGTGCGGCCCTGCACGAACGCGGCGTCGACGCCGGTCTCGATGGCCAGGCGGGCCAGGCGGCGCAGCTCGGCGTCGGGCCGGAACAGCAGCACGTCGATGCCGGCGACCATCTGGGCGATGTGCTGATCGGGAATGTCAGGGAGGTTTGCTTTGCAGAACTCCGCGAACGTCCCATACGCTCCGTAGCCGAGGAGCAGGAACTCGAAGTGGTGCTGCCACATCAGGTCGCCCAGCCTGAGCGCACGGCCGTAGGCGGTCAGGAGCTCGTAGAAGGCGGTGTTTCGGTCCTCGCCGAACGCCACCTCGTCGGGCTCGTATTCGGGCAGCTCGGGGACCTGTAGCTCGCCCAGCTCGCGGATCAGCGCCTCCATCTTGGCCCGCCACTTGCCGTACAGCTCTGACCAGTTCTGGAAGTAGTAACCGGCCCGCTTCTGGAAGAACTCGGCGCGCTCGGCCATCTTGGCCGGATCGGTCACCGGGTTGCCCGAGATGTAGATGTAGCCGTTGACGCAGCGGTAGTCGATCCCCATAGCCGGCGGGACGGCGAACACGCGGTTCTGCCACGAGCCCACCGCCTGGTAAGGCGAATCGATGCAGATCACGTCGAACGCCGGCATCGGTACGGGAAAGTGCATGGAGTTCCAAAACCAGAACCGCTTTTCGTCCGTCTCGCGCCGGCGTTCGTCGAACAGCGCGTAGTACGGGTACATCTCCTCCCACCCCTCGCACCCCGGCGGAGTCTCGATCTCGTAGGGGCTGGGGAATGCCCCGGCCTTCGGCGCTGTTGTAGCCATCTCTCCTCGCGTTCCTCAGTCGCTGGTGGCGAGAGTCTAGTGTCGCTGGCCGTGCGCAGTTGCCCTCCAGCGAACGGTGGCTCGCGCCGTGGGCGTGGTCTGCGTACGATCGCGCGGCTGTGACAGATGACCCGACGGAGGAGAGCGATGGCGAGGATGTTGCTAGTGCATGGAGCGTTCGGACGGGCTTCCTGCTGGGACCGGGTGGCGTCCGGTCTGCGCGCGGCGGGGCATGACGTGGAGGCGATCGACCTGCCCGGGCAGGGCGATGATCCGACACCCGTCGCCGAGGTGACCCTGGAGCGCTACGCCCAGCGCGTGTGCGAGGCCCTGGCGGCGGGCCCGCCCGCGGTGCTCGTCGGCCACAGCATGGGCGGGATGGTGATCACCCAAGCCGCGGCGCGCTGTCCCGATTGCGTCGCGAGGCTCGTCTACGTGGCGGCTTTCCTACCGGCGGACGGGCAGAGCCTGATCGACCTCACGCAACTACCCGAGGCCGCCGGCGACGCGGTGCAGGCCGGGCTGGTGGTGGAGGGGGACCCGCCGGTCGCCAGGATGCCGCCCGAGGCCGCGCGTGTAGGCCTGATGCACTGCTGTGACGATGAGCAGGCAACCTGGGCTCAGTCGCTGCGGGGGGTCCAGCCGGTCGCCCCGTTCACCCACCCGGTGCGCATCGACAGCAATGAGGACTTTGCGCGCCTGCCCCGCGCCTACATCATGTGCCTGCAGGATCGTGCGATCCGTCCGGCGCTCCAGCGGCGCATGCTCGAGGCGGCCGGCTGCGATCCGGTGATCGAGATCGACACCGATCACAGCGTCTGGGCCTCGCGGCCCGAGGAACTCGTCGCCGCACTGAACCGTGTCCCCGTCTGACGGGGGCCCGCGCCAACTTTGGCGCGGCGCACTCGCATACGTCAGGCGCATCGCCAAAGCTCGGGGTTAGGACCCGCGCGGGGCCTTAGTGACACGATGCGCCGGAAATGACATGACCGCCCAACGCCGTGACTTCCGCATAGCGATCCTGGGTGCCGGGTTCGGCGGCCTGGGCATGGCCATCCGCCTGCGGCAAACCGGCGTCGAGGACTTCGTGGTATTCGAGCGCGACGCGGAGGTCGGCGGCACGTGGTGGGCCAACACGTATCCGGGTTGCCAGTGCGACATCCCGTCGCACCTGTACAGCTACTCGTTCGCGCTGAACGCTGAATGGACGCGGACGTACCCGCTGCAGCCCGAGATCCGCGACTACCTGCGCCGCTGCGCCGACGCCTACGGTGTGCGCCCGCATCTGCGCCTCGGCTGTGGGGTCGAGCGCGCCGAGTGGGACGAGGAGGCCGGCGTGTGGCGGCTCGATACGACCGACGGCGCGTTCACCGCGCAGGTGCTCATCGCCGCGCCCGGCCCGCTCAGCCAGCCGCGCGTCCCCGCGCTGGCGGGATTGGAGGACTTCCGCGGCGCCGTGTTCCACACCGCGCGCTGGGACCACGACCACGACCTGACCGGGCGCACCGTCGCCGTCGTCGGCACCGGCGCCAGCGCGATCCAGATCGTGCCCCGGATCCAGCCGTCGGCCAAGCGGGTGACGATCTTCCAGCGCACCCCACCGTGGGTCGTCCCCCACCGCGACCGTCCGATCACCGACTTCGAGCGCCGGCTCTACCGGCGGATGCCGGCCCTGCAGCGCATGGTGCGCTCCACCGTGTACCTGAGCCGCGAGTTGCTCGTCCCGGGCCTCGTCTATCGCCCTCAGTTGATGAACGCCGTGCAGAAGATGGCGCAGGCACACCTGGCCAAGCAGGTCCCCGACCCCGCGCTGCGCGCCAACCTCACGCCCGACTACGTGATCGGGTGCAAGCGAATCGTCCCCTCCAACGACTGGTATCCGGCGGTGACGCAGTCGAACGTGGAGGTAGTGCCGGGTGCCGTGACCGAGGTCCGGCCGGACGGCGTGCTCGGCGCAGACGGCGTCGTACGGGAGGCGGACACGCTGATCTTCGCCACCGGCTTCCACGTGACCGACATGCCGTTCGCGCGGTTCATCTTCGGGCGCGGCCGCGCGCGCCTGTGCGACGCGTGGCAGGGCAGCCCGCAGGCCTACCGCGGCGCCGCGGTTCCCGGGTTCCCCAACCTGTTCTGGGTGATCGGGCCGAATACCGGGCTCGGCCACAACTCGATGGTGTTCATGATCGAGGCGCAGCTCAACTACCTGGTGAGCGCGCTCGAGACCATGGCGCGCCGGGGCGCGGCGCGGATCGAGGTGCGCCACGATGCGTACGCCGCCTACAACCGCCACCTGCAGTCGCGGCTTGAGCGGACCGTCTGGAACACCGGCGGATGCTCGAGCTGGTATCTGGACGCCAACGGCCGCAACTCGACAATCTGGCCGGGTTTCACCTGGCGCTTCTGGCAGCAGACGCGGCGGTTCGACGAGCCGGCCTATGTGTTGTCGAGAGTGTCCGGACGGGGCACAGGGTCCCAGGGACGCCGCGAAGCGGCCCCAATCCCCGGATAGCCTCGCGGCCGTCTAGGTGAGCGCCGCCGCGGGGCGCCAAACCTTCCAATAGCCGTGCAGGCGCCGGCCGAACGCCTTGGGCGACTCGGCGTACAGCCGCGCGCCGACCCGGAAGGCCTCCGCCTGCAGCTGCTCGCGGCGGCGATCGATCAGCTGGGTGACGGCGTCGAGGTCGACGGCGAGCCGGCCGCCGCTGCTCCCGAGCGTGTCGCGCAGGATCGCGAGATCGTGATCGTCTCCGAGCAGATCCGACAGGGTGTGCGCTTCCTCGGCTTGACCGCCCACGATGCCCGGCGAGAGCGGCTCCAGGATCCGTAGGTGGTACCAGAGGTCCTTGCTGCGCTTGCGCCACTCGTGGAGGGCCTCGACGGTCGGCTCGCTCTGGGCCGTGGCCAGCGCCTTGCAGCCGCGCCGGTAGCTGCGCAGCAGCCCGGGCTCGAGTGCCTTCCATCCGCCGCGGCGAATCGGCCACTCGTCAATCCGGGCGCGCACAGACTTCAGCTCGTCGGCCGTTTGTCCCGGCAGCCCGGACGCGATCATCCCCTGCCTGGCCGTGTCACGCTCGGCCTCAAGGTGCCGGCGGATTGGTTCGAACGTCGTCTGGGCGACCTGGCCGGCGAATCGATCCGCCAGGTTGTCGAGCGCCTGGAGCATGACCTCGGCGTCGCGGGAGGCGGAGAGCGCACGGCCGGCGTCGCGCAGCGCCTTGTTCTCGCGCCGGCGCTGATCGCGGTCGATCGCCGCGCGGGTCAGGCGCAGGAGGGAGCGTGCCTTCTTCAGGTCCTTGCGGGCAGCGTGCACCGCCTCGACCGGGTCCGTGTGGACACCCGTCGTCAGCTCCCCCACGGCGTGATCGAGCTCCTCACGCGCGCAGCGGCGTACCCCATCCTGCACGGTCTCGTCGGCTCTCAGTTGATAAGGCATCTGGTCTCCCCGATTCGCTTCGCTCAGGTTGAGCGCTACCCCAGGGCGGCGGCGGTCAAGCGCACTCGCGCGCGAGCGTCGTGCTGCGGGAGCAGCTGTGGGCGCGGGGCATGCACGCGGCCATATGTGTTGAATTCCGCCCGAGATTCCCCCTTTGAAGGAGAGACGATGAGCTCGACCGATGAACTGCTGAGCAACAACGAGGCCTACGCGGCGTCGTTCGACAAGGCGGACCTGCCGCTGCCGCCGGCGCGCAAGGCGGCGGTGATCGCGTGCATGGACGCGCGCCTGAACGTGTACGGCGCGCTGGGCTTGAGCGAGGGCGAAGCGCACGTGATCCGCAACGCCGGCGGCGTGGTGACCGACGACGCAATTCGTTCGCTGGCCATCTCGCAGCGCCTTCTCGGCACCGAGGAGATCATCCTCATCCACCACACCGACTGCGGCATGCTCACCTTCTCCGACGACGAGTTCAAGCGGCAGGTAGAGGAGGACGTCGGGATCAAGCCGGAGTGGGCGGTCGAGTCGTTCTCGGATCTCGAGGCGGACGTGCGCCAGTCGATCGCCCGGATCAAGGCTTCGCCGTTCATCCCGCACAAGGACGCGGTGCGCGGCTTCGTCTACGAGGTCGAGACGGGCCGGCTGCGCGAGGTGACCTAATCGCGGCAAGCCTTCGCCTCGCTCCCGTGGCAGCGCGAGTGTGAATTTCCCGGAGCGGAGGGATCGCGCCCGAGCGCGGATGGACAAGAACGATTGCACGGGATGACTGGACTCACTCCAATCTGCGGGATACCGTCGCTGCCAGACGAGAGGAGCGACGATGGCCGACATCCCCCTGATGGCGCTGTACTGGACGGTGGCCGGTCCGGTCGAGATCCATGCCGGCCGCGAATGGAGCCTGTTCAGCTGGCGCGACCGCTGCGCCAAAGTGGCCACGGGCGGGTTTCAGGGCATCGGGCTGTGGCACACCGACGTCGCGCACCAGCTTGAGACGACCACGCTCGTCGAGATGAAGCGGATCTTCGACGATGCCGGCCTGAAGTACCTCGAGGCGGAGTTCCTCTGGGAGTTCTTTGTCCCGCGGGGTCAGCCGGCGCGCGAGGACTCGGATCGGTTGCGCCGACAGCTGTTCGAGACCGCCGCGGCGTTCGA
>JAFAZZ010000168.1 GCA_019239375.1 Solirubrobacterales bacterium
CTCCGCCGACCGCTGTGGTCGACACGACCGGCGCCGGCGACGCCCTCGCCGCCGGGTACCTCGTCCGCGGACCCGAAGGGGCGATGCAGGCCGCCGCGCGCAGCGTCGGCCTGATCGGGGCGATGCCGCCCGAGGTGTGAGAGGCTCAGGCCAGGCTGGGTTGTCTCACCGCCGTCGCCCGGCAAGCATCGCGTCGAGGACGACGACGAGGAGTTTGCATGAGGACGTACACGGCGGAGACGTGAGAGGCGCTGTTGGCGGCCGGCGCGCTGAGCGCATCGGTGTCACGCATCCGGCGTGAGCTCGAGCCGGGGTGATCGCGGTTGCGGCGCCCCGCCGGCGCGCCGAGCACCTGAACAACTCGCCAAAGTAGGTTCGCCGGCTATCACCTTGGCGAGATGAGCATGGTCTGCATGCTTATGTCGCCGAAGCGCCGGCGCAGCTGGGGGGTTTGCTGCGTTTTACAGGGCGTTGCGTGGGCGGGGCGGATGGCGTTGTACATGGCAGTCGTGCGGCGCCAGGGGATGACGCGGCGCTTGGACCGTCTAGACCCCGCGACCTGGGCGACCGACGCGAGGGCGGCCTAGACTCCTGACGTATGCGTCCGCAGCCGCTGATCTCGGTGACTGACGTAGTGCGCAGCAGCCGCTTCTACCAGGAGCTCCTCGGCTGTGAGAGCGGACACGGCGGCCGGGAGTACGAACGGCTGCTCCGTGACGGGAGGCTCGTGCTGCAACTCCATGCTTTCGAGGTCGAGCACCACCATGGGAGGATCGGAGACGAGGCCCTGCGCCCGTACGGCAACGGCGTCGCCCTCTGGTTCGAGGTCGACGATTTCGACGCCGCCGCGGGGCGTGCGCAGGCGCTCGAGGCCGAGATCGTCAGGCCGCCGCACCGCAACCCGCCGGACGGCCCCGGCGGGCCTGACCATCGTGAGCTGTGGCTTCGCGATCCCGACGGCTATCTGGTGGTTCTGGCCAGCCCAGACGGCGAGTCGCCGTGGCCCGACCCGCGTGTCGGCTGAATCCGTCCAGGAGGGGGGCAAGCGTCCGCCCGTCCCCGCCCAAGCATGCCGACGCAACAGCCTCGATCGACGGCGACCGTTTCCAACCCGTCACCACCCTCCCGCGAGCAACAATGGCCGGGACCTGGCGACCCGCTCTGCGCCGTCCGCGTCGGCGCAGGTAGCGTCACGCGCGCCTTCGAGGGCGATTCAGGCGGGTTGGGCTATGGCGCGTCGCTCCACAGCTCGCGCAGCGCGCCGTCAGCGCCGAGCACCGGGTCCTGATCGGGGAGTGGCACGCGAACGATGTTGGCCAGTACCTCGTCGTGCTCGGCCGGGTTCCCGCGCCGGAGGTCCCACTCCAT
This sequence comes from Solirubrobacterales bacterium, assembly GCA_019239375.1. GTDB lineage: Bacteria > Actinomycetota > Thermoleophilia > Solirubrobacterales > Solirubrobacteraceae > Palsa-465. The sequence goes on from JAFAZZ010000168.1 coordinate 1,369, forward strand.
CCCGTCCGGGTAGGCGCCCACCACCAGGAGGCCTGCGCTCGAGCCCAAGTTGCAATGCCCGGTTCCGGCCGGCAGCACGACCACGTCACCGCGGCGCAGCTGAAATCGGCGGCCCTGCGGGCCGCCCAACATCACCTCGGCCTCTCCCGCTGCGATCCCCAGCACCTCGTGCGCAGTCGAATGGAAGTGGTGAAACGGGAAGATCCCGTCGCGCCACGCGCCGAGCCAGCGATGGCCGGCGAACAACTTCTGGTAGGCGGCGGCGCCGGCGCTGTCGGCGAGCGCGCCGCGGTAAAGCACGACCGGGAGGCTCGAGTTTGGGATGCTCCCATCGTCCCCGAAGGTGCAGGTCTCCAGTGTGGCGCTCACGCGCTGATCGAGCCTGGATCGGCGGGAACGTCGACCGCGTATTCCTTGAGCACGTCCAGAGGCACGACCTCGAGCGCGCGCTCATGCGTGGCGGCAAGCACGACGAAAGCGGCGACGCCTTGCGCGTGTGCGCGCAGCCACGCATGGGTCGTCACGCACCAGCGGTCGCCGGGCTGGAGTCCCGGGAACTCGTACTCGGGGACGGGCGTGCTGAGGTCGTTGCCGACGCCCTGCTGGTACTCGAGGAAGTCCGCGGTCACGACCGCGCAGATCGTGTGGCGGCCGAAATCGCCAGGGCCGGTCCGGCAGCAGCCGTCGCGGTAGAAGCCGGTCAGCGGATCCGTTCCGCACACTTGCAGGGGGCCGCCAAGCACGTTGCGCTCCACTCAGGCAACCGTACTTCACGCCCGGGTCAGTCAGCTGCAGGTCGATCGCCCGGGGCCGAGGTCGTCGGATGAATCGCCCCCGCCGAAGCGCCGAGGATCCCACCGAGCCAGCTGTCGATAGCGACCGCCACCTCTTGCCAGTCGGGCGCGATCATGTGCAGGTGCGGCCGACCCTCGAACTCGAGGTAGTCGGTCTTCGCCGGCGATCGCTCGTAGCGCTTGTACTGCGCCTTCGATAGCGACGCGGGCACCGTGTGGTCCGCGGTTGCGCCGACGATGAGCAGCGGTGCTCGCTGCTCGCGCTTGAAGTGAACCTCGGTCGGCGGGTGCAGATGGAAGTTGGCGAATCCCGCGTCGTAGAAGATCTGTCCCGTCTCGGGCACGGCGTAGCGGTCGTAGGCGGACGCTGCGTCCGCCGCGGAGAACGTGTTCACGAAGGCGTAGGTGAACTCCTCTTGGGTCAGCGTTACCACGCCATGCCACCTTGACGGATGAGCCAGCGCCGGCGCCGCCGCTTTCAGGGTCGACAAGGGGAGGACGAGGATTCCCTTGGGCGGAGCAGGACTCAGCGCCACGCCAGCCCGGCCGAGGCCGCGGTCGAGTAACAGCTCGACGAACAGCCCGCCATAGGAGTGACCGATCAGCACCGGTGGCTGATCGAGGCCCCGAATCAGCTGCGCGTAGTGCTCGACGATCTCTTGCACGCCCAGGCCGGCGGACGCTTCGGCCGTCGCGCGCATCTGCTCGACGTCGCCCTCCTTGCGCGGCCATTCGGGGGCCGACACGTCAAATCCGCGCTTGGCGAAGTAGTCGGCATAGTTGTCCCAGCTGCGCGCCGAGAGCCAGGCGCCATGTATCAGCATCAGCGGGATCTGCCGGTTCTGAGTCTGGCTGGCCTCCATCCGGTCCCTCCTAGGTCGAGTGCTGACTGCAGCGTACGCGAGAGCCTTCACCACGGGTGACGGACCCGCCGAGACCACCACTTGTGACTATTTCGTAGTTTTGTCCCAAGGGGTCGCGGGGGTCAGCCATCCTCGACGCAGCGGCCGAGCAGCGCGGCCAGCTGTCGCTGCTGCGCGCCCGTCAGGCGGCTGAACAGTGCGGAGCGGGCGAGGGTACCGATCAGGCGCTCGCGGGCGCGCCGGCCCGCCGGCGTCAGGGATAGCGCCACGATCCGCCGATCGTCGGTGGCGTGGCCCCGGCTCACCAGCCCCCGGTCCTCGAGGCGGTCGACGAGAAACGTGACGTTCGATGGGTCGCACCGCAGCCGCTCGGCGAGCTCCCGCCGCGACGCCGGGCCTCGCGCGGGATCGAGCTGCCACAGCGCATCGGCCAGTGGGACGGTCAGACCGAGCTCGACTAGCGTGCCGCGGAGCTCGCGTGCGAGGGCGACATGAAGCTGGTAGGCGGACTGCGCAACCCGCCGGGCGCTCGCGGTGCATTCCTGCGTCGAGGCCAAATCCCGTGAAGACTTCACGCGCTGGTAGTCTAGGTGAATCGCCGCGGGACAAGAGCCAGCCACGACCCAGCCGCCCCGCCGGCGCCCCGCCGTCCTCGTCGTCGACGACGAGCCGGTCGTGCTCGCCGCGGTGGCGCGGGACCTGCGCCGCGGATTCGGCGAGCACTACCGGATCGTGCGCGCGGGATCGGGCGAAGAAGCGCTCGAGGTGCTGGGCGAGCTGGTTCGGCGCGGTGAGCAGGTGGCGCTGCTCGTGGCTGACCAGCGGATGCCGGGGCTTTCGGGCACCGACTACCTCGTACGCGCGCGGGAAATCGTCCCCACGGCCAAGCGGGTGCTGCTAACCGCATACGCGGACACCGAGGCAGCCATTCAGGCGATCAACGAGGTCTCGCTCGACTACTACCTGCTGAAGCCTTGGGATCCTCCCGAGGAGGAGCTGTTTCCCGTCGTTGACGACCTCCTTACCTCGTGGGAGGCCGGTGCCGCGCTCGAGTCGGGTGGCGTGCGGCTGATCGGGCATCGCTTCTCCCGCGCGTCGCACGATCTCCGGGACTTCCTGGCCCGTAACCGGGTGCCGGCTCGGTGGCTCGACGTCGAGCGCGACGCCGAGGCGCGAACCCTGCTGAAGGTGGGCGGCGTCGAAGACGACCGGCTGCCGGTCGCGTTGCTCGAGGACGGAACCGTGCTGGAGCGGCCCACGGTCCTGGAGCTGGCCGAGCGGCTGGGAATCGCCGGTCAGCCCGCCGCGGAGCACTACGATCTGGTGATCGTGGGCGGCGGCCCGGCCGGCCTGGCCGCGGCGGTGTACGGCGCCTCGGAGGGGCTGAAGACGATCATGGTCGAGCGGGAGGCGCCGGGCGGACAGGCCGGGCAGTCGAGCAGGATCGAGAACTACCTCGGATTCCCAACCGGCCTGAGCGGCTCGGACCTGACGCGTCGGGCCACCGATCAGGCCCGCCGGCTGGGCGCCGAGCTCTTGACCCTCCAGGACGCCACCAGACTCGGCGTGGAGGGGTCCGGCCGGATTGTCGAACTCTCCGGCGGCGGCAGCCTCAGCGCGTCGAGCGTGCTGGTGGCCTCGGGTGTCTCATATCGCCAGCTGGACTGCCCTGGCTTTCCCGAGCTGACCGGTCAGGGCATTTACTACGGCGCAGCGCTCACCGAGGCCAAGTCGTGCGAGGACCAGCACGTGGTCGTGATCGGCGGGGCGAACTCGGCGGGTCAGGCTGCGGTGTATTTCTCCAAGTATGCGAGCCGCGTGACGCTGCTCGTGCGCGGCGATTCGCTGGCCAGGTCCATGTCGCAATACCTGATCGAGCAGATCGAGGCGCTCGGCAACGTCGAGGTCCGCACTCGCGCCGAGGCCGTGGGAGCGCTGGGCGACGGCCGGCTGCGCGCGCTGCGCATCCGCGGCCACGACGGCGCTGAGACGGTCGAGGACGTTGATGCCTGTTTCGTGTTCATCGGGGCGGTCCCCCGAACCGATTGGCTGGCCGGTGTCGTGGCGCGCGACGAGCGTGGCTTCATCCTGGCCGGCCTGGATGCCAAGCACGATGGCTGGCCCCTGCAGCGCGACCCGTTCCCGCTCGAGACCAGCGTGCCCGGAGTGCTGGTCGCCGGTGATGTCCGCGCGCGCTCGATTAAGCGCGTGGCCAGCGCGGTCGGAGAAGGATCGATGGCGGTGTCGCTGATCCATCAATATCTCGCGGAAGCATGAGCGCCCAGACCGTCAGCCCCGTGGTGACCGCGGCCGACCTGCGCCCGGTCGACCTCTTCGACGATCTGGACGATCAAGCGCTGGCGGAATGGACGGCGGTGGCCGTGCCCCGCAACGCCGAGGCGGGGGAGGTGGTGATCCCGGGCGATGGTCCAGCCGCGGGTTTGTGGTGCCTGCTCGAGGGCACGCTGCAGACATTCCTGCGCGACGGTGATCGGCTCGAGGCGGTGGGTCATCAGACTGCCCCGACCTGGATCGGCGCGGTCCCCACACTGACTGAAACGCCGATCACCGTCCGCATGGTCGCCGTGTCCTCGGCGCGTCTGGTGCTGATCCCGGCGGTTGAGTTCCGCCGCCTGGCGCTGGCCCACCCGCCGGTACACCGGCGGATCATGCGCCAGGTCAGGCCCGTGGTCGCCCGCGCCACCGCGCTCCAGCAGAACCGAGAGCGGCTCGCCGCGCTGGGGACCATGGCGGCGGGCCTGGCCCATGAGCTGAACAATCCCGCGGCGGCGGCGCGCCGCTCCGCCGCCGAGCTGGCCGACGCGCTGGAAGTGATCGGCGCGACGATCAGGGAGTTCGTCGACGCCGGGATCGAACGCAAGGACGCTGCCCGGATCGCCGATCTGCGCGACCAGGCCCTGCGCCAGTGCGCCGAGCGCAGCGCGTTGTCCGCGCTGGACGCCGCCGACGCCGAGGACGAAATGCGCGACCAGTTGGAGGAGCTGGGCGTGCCGGATGCCTGGCGTCTGGCGGAGCCGCTAGCCGCAGCCGGGCTCGACGCGCGT
>JAFAZZ010000191.1 GCA_019239375.1 Solirubrobacterales bacterium
AGCCCGCACTGGTGCAGGCGCAGCGACGGCCCGGCGACGATCACCGACCGCCCCGAGTAGTCGACGCGCTTACCGAGCAGGTTCTGGCGGAAGCGGCCCTGCTTGCCCTTGAGCATGTCCGAGAGCGACTTCAGCGGCCGGTTGCCCGGGCCGGTGACCGGGCGCCCGCGCCGGCCGTTGTCGAACAGCGCGTCGACCGCCTCCTGGAGCATCCGCTTCTCGTTGTTGACGATGATCTCGGGCGCACCGAGATCGAGCAGGCGCTTCAAGCGGTTGTTGCGGTTGATCACGCGGCGGTAGAGGTCGTTGAGATCGGAGGTCGCGAACCGGCCACCGTCCAGCTGCACCATCGGGCGCAGCTCGGGCGGGATCACCGGCACCGCCTCGAGGATCATCATCTCCGGCTTGTTGCCCGAGTGGATGAACGCCGAGACGACCTTCAGTCGCTTGACCGCGCGAGCCTGCTTCTGGCCCTTGGCGGTCTTGACCTGCTCCTGCAGGTCATCGGACTCTACGTCGAGGTCGACCTGCTGGAGCAGGTCGCGCACCGCCTCGGCGCCCATGCCGCCGCGGAAGTACTCGCCGAAGCCGTAGGGGGATCCGAAGCGGTCCTTGAGCTCGCGGAACGTGGTCTCGTCGTTGACCACGTCCTTGGCCTTCATCGTCTTGAACAGCTCCCACACCTGGCGCATCCGTTCGGCGGCGTCCTCGATGTAGGCCTCGGTGTCGTCGATGTCGGCCTGGAAGCTCTTGCGCAGGTCCTTGAGCATCTTCTCGCGCTCGTCGTCGGAGAGCTTGGCGACATTGACCTCGAGCGTCTCCGCCCACAGGTGATCCTCGTCGGAGAACTCACGGCTCTGCCGTCCGGACTCGAGGTACTGCTCGCGCCGCACGAGCGACTCGCGCAGCTCGAGCACGCGCTCCTCCTTCTCGGCCGCGTAGGAGTCGAGCACCTTGTTGACTTCGCCCTCCAGCGTCTCGAGATCACGCGCGCGCGCCTCGTCGTCGACCCAGGTGACCATCGAGGCGGCGAAATAGAGGACCTTCTCGAGCTCCTTCGGGGCCATGTCGAGCAGGTAGCCGATCCGGCTGGGCACGCCCTTGAAGAACCAGATGTGGCTGACCGGCGCCGCCAGGTCGATGTGACCCATGCGCTCGCGGCGAACCTTGGAGCGGGTCACCTCGACGCCGCAGCGCTCGCACACGATGCCCTTGTACCGGACGCGCTTGTACTTGCCGCAGTAGCACTCCCAGTCCTTGGTCGGACCGAAGATGCGCTCGCAGAACAGCCCGTCCTTCTCGGGCTTGAGCGTCCGGTAGTTGATCGTCTCCGGCTTGGTGACCTCGCCCGAGCTCCAGGCCCGGATCTGCTTGGAGGAGGCGAGGCCGATCTCAATGGCGTCGAAATTGTTGATGTCGATCATGTAGCTGCTTTCGTGTCGATGCGGGGAAGTGAGATGGCGTTCGGCGGCCGATCGCGCCTAGAGCGATCGGCCGGCCGGGGACGCCTCACATCTCCGCCTCTTCGGTAACTCCTTCGGCCTCGCCCGGCTCGATGTTCTCGTCGATCATCGGGTCGACTTCGGAGGCGAAGTCCTCCTCTTCGAGCTCCTCGCCCGGCTCGAGGTCGGGATCCTCGGTCTCGCCCTCGTCCTCGGAGGCCTCGACCGTCTCGCCCTCGTGCTCGGCCGTCTCATCCGCGGCGGCGCCGTCGGTGGCGCGGACGCCGCTCAAGTCGATCCCGAGCTCCTCGGCCGCGCGGAGCAGGTCGTCGTCCTCTTCGCGCATCTCGGCCCGTTCACCCTCCTCGGAGACGACGTTGACGTCGAGCGCCAGCGACTGCATCTCCTTGAGCAGGACCTTGAACGACTCCGGGATCGAGGGCTCGGCGATGTTCTCGCCCTTCACGATCGCCTCGTAGGCCTTGACGCGCCCGACGGTGTCGTCGGACTTGATCGTGAGCATCTCCTGGAGCGTGTACGCCGCGCCGTAGGCCTCGAGCGCCCACACCTCCATCTCGCCGAACCGCTGTCCGCCGAACTGCGCCTTGCCGCCCAGCGGCTGCTGGGTGACGAGCGAGTACGGTCCGGTGGAACGCGCGTGGATCTTGTCGTCGACCAGGTGCAGCAGCTTCAGGATGTACATGTAGCCGACCGTCACCTGCTGCTCGAACGGCTCGCCGGTGCGCCCGTTGAACAGCGTCACCTTGCCCGACGCCTGCTCGCCGAGACGCCGCGACTTATCGACGTCCATCTTGATCTGGCCGTTGTACTCGTCCTGCCAGCGCACGAGCGCCGCGTCGACGTCGCCGACGGTGGCGCCGTCGAACACCGGGGTGGAGACGTAGACCCGCGAAGGACGCCCATCGGCGCGCGCGCCGTTGCCGTCGCGCCCGAGCCCGTCCGCACCATCCTCGTACCAGCCCTGGGCGGCAACCCAGCCGAGATGCGTCTCGAGGATCTGCCCGAGGTTCATCCGGCTCGGGACGCCGAGCGGGTTGAGGATCACGTCGACCGGGGTGCCGTCCTCGAGGAACGGCATGTCCTGCTCGTCGACGATCTTCGAGATCACGCCCTTGTTGCCGTGACGGCCGGCGAGCTTGTCGCCCTCGGCGATCTTGCGCTTCTTGGCCACGAACACGCGAACCAGGTCGTTGACGCCCGGCGGGAGATCGTCGCCCTCGTCACGGCTGAAGGTCTTGACGTCGATGACGACGCCGCCCTCGCCGTGGGGCACCTTCAATGAGGTGTCGCGGACCTCGCGCGCCTTCTCCTTGAAGATCGCGCGGATCAGCTTCTCCTCCGCGGTCAGCTCGGTCTCGCCCTTGGGCGTGACCTTGCCCACGAGCAGGTCGCCGGAAGCCACCTCGGCGCCGATCCGGACGATGCCGCGATCGTCGAGGTTGCGCAGCGATTCCTCGGAGCGGTTCGGGATGTCGCGCGTGATCTCCTCGTCGCCCAGCTTGGTCGTGCGGGCGTCGATCTCGTACTCCTCGATGTGGATCGACGTGAGCTCGTCATCCTGCACGAGCCGCTTGGAGAGGATGATCGCGTCCTCGAAGTTGTAGCCCTCCCAGGACATGAACGCGACGAGCAG
>JAFAZZ010000576.1 GCA_019239375.1 Solirubrobacterales bacterium
GCGTCTCCCCGGACTGGCTGACGATCCTGTTCGGCATCGGCGTGCTGCAGGTTCTCACCACCGCGCCGCGCGGGATCGTCGAGCAGATGCCCAAGGATCTGGCTCGGCTCGGGCGACTCATCCGGGGACGGTTGGGTCGCCCGGCCACGACGCGGGAGAGCGCCGAGTGAAGGGGTCCTCCGTGGGGCGGGAGCAGGTCGGTTTCTTAGTGGCCACCGGCGACACGCTGGCGGTGGTGCGTTGATTGAGGTCTCCGACCTGACTGTCCGATTCGGCGGCGTGACGCCACTGGACCGCATGACCGTGACCTTCGAGCGCGGGACGTGCGGCCTCATCGGGCCCAACGGTGCCGGCAAGACAACGTTCTTCAACGTCCTGAGCGGCTTCGTGAAGCCCGCGGACGGGACCGTCCACGCGTTCGGGGAGGATCTGTTGCGGATGACCCACTACCGCCGCGCGCGGTGGGGGGTGCGGCGAACGTTTCAGACCGAGCAGGCCATCGAGGAGCTCTCGGTCTACGACAACGTGGCGATGATCCACGAGCATTCGAAGATGACCGGCGGCTCGCGCCGGGAGGATGTCCTCGGAGCGATCGAGTTCGTCAAGCTCGAAATCGACCCGTACGCCAGGGTGGGCAGCCTGGGGGCCGCACAGCGCCGCCTGGTCGAGGTGGCGCGCGCGGTGGTCGGAAAGCCCCGGCTGGTCCTGCTCGATGAGCCGGCCGCCGGCCTGCCCGACGAGGAGACCGCGCTGCTCGGCGATGTCATTCGAGCCATTCCCGAGCACATGGGCGCCCTGGTGATCCTGGTCGACCACGACATGAGCCTGGTCTCCCATTGCTGCGAGGTGACCGCAGTCCTCGACTTCGGCAAGCTGCTCGCCTCCGGGCCGACCGACGAGGTGCTGCGCGACGAGCGCGTGATCCGCGCTTACCTGGGAACGGAGGAGATCGCCGCGTGAGCGCTTCATCCGGTGACAGGCTGGCGATCGAGGAGCTCTCGGTCGCCCGCGGCGGGCGGACGGTGGTCCGCCAGGTCTCGCTCGAGATCACCGGAGGCGAGGTCACCGCGCTGCTCGGACCCAACGGCGCCGGCAAATCGAGCATGGTGCTGGCCATCGGAGGCGTTTTGAAGCCGCTCGGCGGGAAGATCCTGCTGGACGGCCGCGATTTTGCCGGGCGCCGTCCGGAGCGGATTCGGGGCGCAGGGATCGCGATCGTGCCCGAGGGCCGGCGGCTGCTGCCCGAGTTGACCGTGGGCGAGAACCTGCGGGTAGCCACCTATACGCTCTCGGGCGCCGACGCCGACACGGGACGCACGCGCGCGCTGGAGTTGTTCCCCGAGCTCGAGAAGCGGCTCGACAATCCGGCGCGCGCGCTGTCCGGCGGCGAGCAGCAGATGGTGGTGCTCGCGCAGGCGCTCGTTTCGCACCCGCGCTTCGTGGTCATCGACGAGCTCTCGCTGGGGCTGGCGCCGGTGGTGGTCAACCGCCTGGTCCCAACCATCCGATCGATCGCCGAGTCAGGCATCGGGGTCCTGCTGATCGAGCAGTTCGCCACCCTCGCGCTCGGGCTGGCTAACCGCGCCTACATCATGGAGGGCGGCCGCATCCAGTTCTCGGGGCTGGCCAGCCAGCTGCGCGAGAACCCGGAGTTGCTTCACGGGGCGTATCTGCTGCGCGGACGCAATGGCGCGGCGGGCGCTCCGGCGCCGGCGAGCGCCGCGCCGCCGCCTTGATGACGGTCGGCTCGCTCGACCACGTGCTCGTGCTCGCGGACGACATCGAGGCCACCCGCGAGTTCTATTGCCGAGCGGTTGGCCTGTGCGTGGGCGAGCGTCCCCCGCTCGAGTTCCCCGGCTACTGGCTCTACGCCGGCACAGACGGCGAAGGCGCGTGCCTGCACATCGCCGAGCGCAGCTCGTACGCGGCACACGCGGCCGGCCTCGGTCTGCGGGTGCCCGAGCGCGATCCGGGCGTCGGACCCGTCGACCACGTAGCCTTCAGAGCCGGCGACTACCGCGGCGTCGTCGAGCGGCTCGAGCGCTGCGGCGTGGCCGCGGTGACCAATGCCGTACCGGGAGGACCGCGTCAGGTGTTCATCGAGGATCCCAACGGGGTCCGGGTCGAGATCAGCGTACGTGACGCCACCGTTCCGCGCTGACCGCCTCCGACTCATGCTGCGCGCCTCCGAGCTGACCGCGGAGACGGCGGCCGAGGTGGGGAGCTGAGCTCCGGTGCGGGCGGCCGTGACAGAAGGGGTCGGCGCCATGGCGCTCGTCGATCGCCGCGAGCCGGACGCTCCGGCTCGCGGACACGTGGTGGTCGCGCCCGAGGCGGTCGGGATCTGCGGCTCGGACTATCACTTCTTCGCCGGCGAGCTGTCCGAGGCCGCCGGCGGGTCCCAGTTCCCGCGGGTTCAGGGCCACGAGGTCGGCGCGACCGTGACCTCCGTCGGCCCGGGGTGCCGTTCCGGGCTCTGCGCCGGCCAGCGTGTAGCGCTGCTGCCGCTGCGCGCGTGCGGGCGCTGCTACCCGTGCAGCGTGGATCGACCCAACACATGCGACAACTTCCAGCTGATCGGGATCCACGTCGACGGTGGGCTGCAGGAGCAGCTGGTGGTGCCGGATTCGCACGTCTATCCGATCGAGGTGGAGGATCCGGCGGTGGCGGCGCTGGCCGAGCCGGTGTCGATCGCGGTCCGGGCGGTCAACCGGGCCCGGGTGCAGGCCGGCTCGACCGAGCACGTGGTGGTGCTCGGCGCCGGGCCGATCGGCCAGTGCATCGGCCTGGTGGCGCGCGAGCGCGGCGCCGAGGTGCTGGTGATCGACCTCCAGGAGAGCCGGTTGGAACTGGCCCAAGCGGTCGGCGCACAGACGCTGGTGTGGACCGGCCTCGCTGAGGTGGTCGACGCGGCGCGACGATGGGCGGGCGTTGCCGGGCCGCCCGTGGCCATCGATGCGACCGGCGCCCCTGTGGCGGTGCGGGCGATGGTGGATATGGTCGCCTCAGCCGGGCGGGCGGTGCAGGTCGGGATGTCCGGCGAGGAGGTCACCCTGCGGCTCGGCAGCCTGACCGAGAAGGAGCTCGACCTGCTCGGTGTCAGCTGCTGCAACGCGGACGAGTTCGGAGAGGCGGTGGCGGTCGTTGAGCGCAACGTCGGCTGGCTGGAGCGGCTGGTCAGCCACCGGTTCGAGCTGGAGCGCGCGCCGGAGGCGCTGCGCTTTGCCATGGAGAATCCGACCGAGGTGATGAAGGTGGTGATCGGTGGCGTGTGAGGCCGGCGGTGGCGCGTGAGGCCCGGCGGTGGCGCGTGAGGCCCGGCGGGTGGCGCGTGAGGCCCGGCGGTGGCGCGCGAGGGCGGGGAGGCCGGGGGTGGCGCGCGCGGTGGCGGCTGAGGCCAGCGGTGGCGCGTGCGGCCCGGGGTGGTCGAGCCCGGCGGTGGGTTGTCGACAACTCCACATTCAGCCGGCGCGCAGCCGCGAGTGTGGACTTAGACGCCGTGGTGGGGGCAAAGTCCGATCTCGCCCCTAGCCGGCAGATCGAGTGCGGGGTTATGGGCAATCGTCGCCCCCGGCCGGCGCACGGCGGACTTGCCGGAGTGGTTTGCGGCGCGATGCGGTGCTGGCTCGCCTGGCCAGTCTGTTTCTGCGCGAGGCTTCGTTAGTGGCCCGTTAGGCTGATCACGCGGGGCTGTTAAGCGCGGCGTGCGCGCCGTTAATAGGAGGACCGCGCGGCATATGCTCGCCGTATCAGGAGTGCCTGGAAGGGACTCGTGCATGGGAGGGACTCCCCGATGCCAATTTTGACCGGACCGAACGCAGCCGCACGACGCCGGCGCCGTACCGCCCGCCTGGCGTCGTTGGCGGTGGCGATCGCGACGGCCGCGGCGCTGCTCGTGCCCCTCGCCCTCCCCGACCACCACGGCATCTCCCGGGCCGACGCCGGCTCCCCGCGCCCGAGCGTGAGTGCGACGACGTCGAGCCCGCCGGTCCTCAAGGCGCCGGCGCCGGCGCTCCGGCAGGCGACGCTGACGATCGCGCGGAACGCGGACACCACGCCCGTCCCGAGTTCATATTTCGGGATCTCGACCGAGTACTGGGCGGTCCCGCTCTTCGCCCGCGACCTGCCGGTGTTCGAGCGCGTGCTGGCGCTGCTGCACGTCCGCGGCGACGGGCCACTCGTGCTGCGGATCGGCGGCGACTCGGCCGATCACTCTTTCTGGCATCCGCGCTGGCGGCGGATGCCCTACTGGGCCTTCACGCTGACCCCGGGCTACCTGGCGCGGCTGAGGGCGCTGGTCCGGCGCGACCGGGTCAAGCTGATCGTCGACCTCAACCTAGTGACCGACACGCCGTTGACCGCCGGCGCCTGGGCGCATGCGGCCGAGACCTCGCTGCCCCGCGGGAGCATCGTCGGCTTTGAGGTGGGCAACGAGCCCGATCTGTATTCGCGGCGCTACTGGATGGCGACGATCGCCCGCTCGCCGCTTCAGGCCGACACGCTGCCGTTCGAGCTGACGCCGAGCACGTACGTCCAGGACTTCGCCGACTACGCGCAGGTGCTCGGCGAGCACGCACCCGACATCCCGCTGGTGGGGCCAGCAGTGGCGCACCCCCGGGTCAGCCTCCCCTTCATCACGGCGCTGATCGAGAACGAGCGTCCGGAGCTCGGCGCGGTGAGTGGGCATCTGTATCCGTACTCCGAGTGCGTAAAGCGCCCTCGAGCACGCGACTACCCGACCGTCGCCCGCCTGCTCAGCCGCGAGGCCACGTCTGCCTTCTCCACCCAGATTGCCCCGGCGGTGGCGGCCGCCCACGCCACCGGCTTGAAGTTCCGCCTCACCGAGTTCAACTCGGTCACGTGCGGCGGGAAGCCTGGGGTCAGCGACTCGTTCTCCACCGCGCTGTGGGCACCGGATGCCCTGTTCACGGCAATGCGAGCCGGTGCGGACGGCGCCAACCTGCACGTCCGGGCGAACGCGATCAACGCGCCGTTCGCGATCGACCGAAGCGGCCTGACCGCGCGGCCCCTGCTCTACGGCCTGATGATGTTCACCCGCACGCTAGGGGCCCAGGCGCGGCTGGTCCGGCTTCACCTGTCCGCGGCGCAGTCGCTGAACCTGAGCGCGTGGGCGGTGCGCGTGCGCGGCAACATCCTCCACGTGCTGCTGATCGATAAGGGGAGCCGCGGCGTTCGAGTCGCTCTGCGCGTTCCCGCCAGTGCTCCGGCCAGCATCCAGCGGCTGCTGGCCCCGTCCGCCTACTCGCGCTGGGGCGTCACCCTCGGCGGACGGCAGCTGAACTACAAAGGCCAGTGGATCGGCACGCCGCACACCGAGACGGTCACCCCCGGCCCCCGCGGCTACTCGCTCACGCTCAGCCGGCGGAGCGCGGCGCTGCTGAGCGTCCGGCTCGCGCCGCCGCCCCCGCGAGGGCGCGCGGTCTCAGAACACCACCGTCGTGTTGCCGTGACGAAGCACGCGGTCCTCGCAGTGGGCCTGAACCGCGCGCGCAAGCACTAGGCGCTCCACGTCGGCGCCGAGCTGGGCCAGCGCGACGACGTCGTCGCGGTGGCTGACCCTCATTACGTCCTGCTCGATGATCGGGCCGGCGTCGAGCTCCTCGGTCACGTAGTGGGCCGTGGCGCCGACCAGCTTGACCCCGCGCTCCTTAGCCTGCCGGTAGGGGTTGGCGCCGGCAAACGCCGGCAGGAACGAGTGGTGGATGTTGATCACGGGCACGGCGAGCCGGTCGAGGAACTCACCCGAGAGGATCTGCATGTAGCGCGCCAGCACGACCAGGTCGCAGGAGCCATCGAGCAGCTCGAGCATGCGCGCCTCAGCCTCGGCCTTGCGCTCCTTTTCGACTGGGACGTGGTGGTAGGGCACATCGAACAGACCGGCGTCCTCGCGCCGGTCGGGATGGTTGGAGATCACCATCACGATCTCCCCCTCGAGCTGGCCGCGCCGCCAGCGCCACAGCAGGTCGAGCAGGCAGTGGTCGTAGCGGGAAACGAGCACCGAGACGCGCTTGGGCCGGGCGGCGTCCCACAGCCGCCACCTCATGGAGAGCGGCTCGGCCACCTTGAGCCCGAAGCGCTCGCCGAGCCCCTCGCGCTTCTCGGACGCCAGTGCGAACTCCATTCGCAGAAAGAAGGTGCCGCCCTTTGGGTCGGTCGAGTACTGATCGGAGCGAACGATGTTGGCGCCGGCCTCGAACAAGAATCGCGAGACCGCGGCGACGATGCCAGGCCGGTCGGGACAGGAGATGAGCAGCCGCAGCAGCCCGGGCTGGCCGGCGCCGGCCGTCATCGACCGGCGGTCATGATGCCTCGAGCGGCACCGGCACGTGCTCGAACTGGGTGATCCGCTGCAGCTCCTCGACCCGCGCGTCGACCTCGCCGGCGCCCAGCCGCTCGACGCGCTCGGTGCCGAACTCTTCGACGCAGAACGACGCCATCGCGGTCCCGTAGGCCATCGCTTGGCGCAGGACCGGCTCGGTCACGGGTCGGTCGATATGACGGGCGATGCACCCGGCGAAGGCGCCGGCGAAGGTGTCGCCGGCCCCCGTGGGATCGACTACGGTCTCGAGCGGATAGGCGGGAAGGGCAAAGAACTGATCCTCGGTGAGGAGCGCGGCGCCGTATTCGCCCTGCTTGGCCACCACTACGGACGGCCCCATCGCCAGGACCTCGCGCGCTGCCGCAATCAGGCTGGGGCGGGCGGTCAGCTGGCGCAACTCGGCGTCGTTGAGGATCACGCCATCGACACGGCGGATCACCTCCACAAGTGCGTCGCGCGCGCTGTCGATCCAGAAATTCATCGAGTCCATGGCGACGAACTTGGTCTCCCCGCATTGCTCGAGCACGCCCAGCTGGAGCTCGGGCTGGATGTTGGCCAAGAACAGCACGTCGCAGGCACGCGAGGCAGGCGAGAGGTGCGGCTGGAAGTCGGCAAACACGCCCAGCTGCGTGTCGAGCGTCTCCCGCGAGTTGAGATCCCACCCGTATTCGCCCGCCCAGAAGAACGACTTCCCGTCCGCTACCCGCTCCACGTCATCGACGTCGGTCCCGCGCATGGCCAGCACCTGAAGTTCCTCCTCGCCGAAGTCGGCGCCCACGCGGCCGACCACTTGCACGCGGTCGAAGAACGACGCCGCCAGGGCGAAGTACGTGGCGGCGCCGCCCAGCATCCGCGCGCGCTCGCCGAACGGCGTCTTGACCGCGTCGAACGCGACCGACCCGACGACGGTGATGGTCACCCTTTGCCTCCATCCAGTCGGCGCTTTTTAGGCTGTCCACGGGCATCCGGCCCGTGGTGGGCGCTCGGCTGCGCCTCGCTCATGCGCTGAGCACCTCGGCGGGCGCGCCGAGGCCGGCGGCGGCGCGCAGCGCGTCGGCCTTGTCGGTGCGCTCCCAGGTGAAGTCGTGATCCTCACGGCCGAAATGACCATACGCCGCGGTCTTCTGATAGATCGGCCGATGCAGCCGCAAATACTGCCGAAACGCCCCCGGACGCAAATCAAAATGCTCCCCGATGAGCTCCAGAATCCGCGCCCGCCCCACCCGCTCGGTGCCGAACGTCTCGATCATCACCGACACCGGATGCGCCACCCCGATCGCATAGGCCACCTGCACCTCAGCCCGATCGGCCAACCCCGCCGCCACCACATTCTTGGCCACATACCGCGCCGCATAGGCCGCCGAACGATCCACCTTGGACGGATCCTTACCCGAGAACGCCCCACCCCCATGCCGGGCCATCCCCCCATAG
>JAFAZZ010000026.1 GCA_019239375.1 Solirubrobacterales bacterium
TTGACACTGGCCGAACGCAGAGGGCTGGCGACGTTACGAGCGCGCGCCCTGGCTGCCCTTGGCGGCCTCGACGTGCTGCGTATCGGCTCGACCGATCGGGTGGCGCTTGCGCGTGAGGCGGCGCTCGACGCGGGCATGGCGGCGCTCGCGGCGTCATCAACCCATGATCTCGCGATGCTCGGCGTGCTGCGTTTCGAGCTCGAGGACGCGCGCGCTTGGGCGGCGCATACGGTGGTGCTTGGACGCCGGTACCGCCTCGGCTGGGTGCTCGCCGCTGGTCTGATCAAGCAGGCATGGGCCGCCGCTCTCACCGGAAGCCCCGAGGAAGCGGAGTGGCTGCTGGCCGAGGCAGAGCCGATCATCGGTGATAACGCGCGTGGGTGTGCGCTGATGGACGGTCACGTCCGGGCCGCGGTGGCGCTGGGTCGCGAGGACCTGGATGCCGCGCGGACAGCAGTGGAGGGGGCCGCCGAGCTCTGGTGGCGCCAACGGCTCGAGCCACGACCGTACCTCGGATTGTGGGTGCTAGTGGCTGCCTTGACCGACCCGAGCGGATTCGGGCGGGTGCGCGAACGACTCGAGCGGAGGCGTGTGCTCTGGCAGCCGACGATCGCGGGTCTATGCCTCGCCGCCGAAGCCGTGCTGATCGTCGCTGCCGACGAAGATATTGCTGGTGCCGACGCACGGCTCGCGCAGGCCGGGCCACTGCTCGAGCCGACCCCGTGGTTTCGGGCCGTCGCCTACCGGCACGTCGGCGAGCGGCTGCTGGTGGCAGGGTCGGTGACGGGCGAGCGGCTGTTGGGCGCGGCGATCGCCTTCTTTGCCGGCGCCGGCACGCCGTCTCCCGCCGAGGCCGCGCGAGCGCTGCTGCGCGCTGCCGGGCGGCCGGTTCCCCGTCGCGGCCGCGGCGATGCAACCGTTCCGGCACAGCTCGTGACGGCGGGAGTCAGCTCACGCGAAATGGACGTGCTCCTACTGCTCGCGCAAGGTTTGACTAATCGCCAGATCGCCGCGCGGCTCTATCTGTCCCCGCGGACCGTCGAAAAGCACGTCGAGCGGCTGCTGACAAAAACGCACAGCCCAAATCGTGTCGCACTCGCCGCGCACGCGTCTTTACCCGCCGCCTCTTAAGTACGTAGCCGCGACCGGCTAGATGCCGTGATTCTGCCGATGTGCGCGCTCCAGGGCGAGGGGATACTCGCGTCATTGACAGCGCACAACCAAGCCGAGATGGTGCGCACGGTGCAGATCAGGAGACAAAGATGAGAACCTTCGCGACCGAAAAGAGCGCGACGAACGGCACGCCAACGGAGCGTCACGAGCCGCGTAGCGGCGGCACCGATGGTGCCCTCGACAGCCCAGCCCTCGACCAGCCGACCAGCGCCCCGCGCCATCAGTTTGGAGTGATCGTGGAGATAGGCGGCAGACGAATGCCGTTCATGCGATGGTCATTCATCCGGTTGTTGCTCTCGATGAGGCGGCTGATGCGTGTCTGGCAGGTGGGCGACGGGCGCGAGGAACGGCTTGCCGACTACGTGCTCCAGAACGCTCGGCAAGGAGACCTCGACGACGTGATCCGAGCGATAGACAATTACTGCTATCAGCGCAGCTTCATGATTAACGTCGGCGATGAGAAGGGGGCGATCCTCGACAAGGCGGTCCGGCGCGCTCAGCCCACGCACCTTCTCGAGCTAGGGACCTACTGTGGGTATAGCGCGCTGCGAATGTGCCGCGCGATGCCAAATGATGCGCGGCTCGTGTCGATCGAGTTCAACCCCGCGAACGCGGTCATCGCCCGCCGCATCTGGGAGCACGCCGGCATCAGCGATCGCGTCGCGCTGCTCGTCGGGACGCTTGGCGACGGCGGCCGGACGATCGCGACCCTCGAGGCAGAGCACGGGTTCGCCGCTGGGTCACTCGACTTCGTGTTCATCGACCACGACAAAAATGTGTACGTGTCAGATCTCGAACTGATCCTAGGACGAGAGTGGCTCCATCCAGGCTCGGTGGTCGTCGC
>JAFAZZ010000209.1 GCA_019239375.1 Solirubrobacterales bacterium
GCGATCGTCGAGGTCGCGGCTGGCAACCGTCTGCCGACGGTGGCGCTGCTGACCGACATGAACCAGGTGCTCGGTCGCACCGCCGGCAACGCCGTCGAGGTGCGGGAGTCGATCGAACACCTGACCGGTGCGGCCCGCGACGACCGGCTCCTCGACGTGACGCTCTCCCTGTGCGCCGAGGTCCTCGTCTTGGGTGGGGTCCACTCCGAAGTATCCGAGGCGCGCGCCGCGGCGGCCGCGGTGCTGGAGAGCGGCGCGGCCGCGGAAAGGTTTGCCGCGATGGTCGTCGAGCTCGGCGGGCCCGCCGGGCTAATCGAATCGCCGTCGAAGCATTTACCGAGCGCGGCGGTGGTCGGTGCCGTTGAGCCGGCGATGCCCGGGGTGGTCACTTCCATCGACGTTCGAGCGGTGGGGATCGCCGTCGTAAACCTGGGCGGCGGCCGAGCCCGGGAGGACGACCGCATCGACCACAGCGTCGGGCTGACGGAAGTGGCGTCGCTCGGCGAGCGCGTCGAACCCGGTGGGCGGCCGCTCGCCCTGGTGCACGCGTGCGATGAGGAGAGCGCCCGGCGCGCGGCCGCCGCGGTCCGCGGCGCCTTCGCGCTCGGCCACGCGGTTGCCGAGGTCCCGGCGCCCGTGATCGAGGTTCAGCGGACGGTGTAGACGCCGGTCGAGACCTCGTGGTACCCCTTGAGGCCGATGGTGCGGGTGAGCGGGCTGAACGGATCCGCGTGCTCGGCGAGCCGGTCGACGGCGTGGCGGAAGTCGTACCGTGGCGACCAACCCAGATCGCGTCGCGCGCGCTCGTTGACGTACACCCGGTCGATCGATCCGAACATCCGCCACCCGTGCGTGGCGTAAATGGCTGGGTAATCCGGGAAGTAGCGCTGCACGACGGACGGGAGGTCGTTTCGGATGTGGGCGAGGTCGGCGGGCCTGAAGGGCGACGTCGCGCTGATGATGTAGCGGGCGAAGCCGATCAGCGGCGCCCGAGCCAGCGCGAGCTCGTGCGCGCTCACCACGTCCTCGACGTCGACGCGGCGGTAGAGAAGCTCGTTGACCTTGCTGTTCAGGTCGTCGTACGCCTGGCGAACCTCGTGGCGATCGTCCGGCTCGGGGAAGAACCGGGAGGTCCGCAGGATCACGCACGCCAACCCGTAATCGCGTGAGATCAGCTCGCATAGATCTTCGGCCGCCGTCTTGGTGGCGCCGTAGATGTTGCGTGGGATCGAGGCGACGTCCTCGGTAATCCAGGCCGCGGGCTCCCCCGGTTCCGGCTCGAGTGCCCGTCCGAACGCGCTGGTCGTGCTCGTGAAGATGAACCGGCTGACCCCAGCGGCAACCGCTTCCTCGAGCAGGTTGAGCGTGCCGGCGATGTTGGTGGCCACGAAGTCCGCTCGCGTGTGCGAGCCGACATGCGGCTTGTGGAGCGTGGCGCTGTGCATGACCGCGTCGACGCCGGCTATGCAGTCCCGCACGCAACCGCGGTCGGTGATCGATCCGACCACGGTGGTGTAGGGGGAGTCGAGCACGTCGAGCCCGATCACTTCGTGGCCGCGCTCGGGCAGGACCCGCATCAGCCCCTCCCCGAGATGGCCAGAGCTTCCGGTTACGAGAACCCTCACGGCTCAGACATATCAGAACCACCTGATAGACCTCCGCCCCGATGACGAATTTGCCCAAAGCCGAGTTGCACGTCCACCTCGAGGGCACCGCGCCGCCAGACCTGGTGGGCCGGATCGCCGCGCGCAACGCCATGGCTTTGCCGGAGCGGCTGCTTGGCGTGGATGGCCGCTACCGGTACACAGACTTTCTCGACTTTCTGCGCACCTACGACCTGGCGGCCAGCCTGATGCGCACGGGTCAGGACTACCGCGACATCACCTACGAGTACCTGCGCTCGTGCGCCGGCGCCGGCGCGCTCTACGTCGAGCTCACCGCGTCACCCGATCACGCTCGCCTCGTCGGGCTGAGCGACGAGGACCATCTGGAAGGGATTGCCCGCGGGATCGACGACGCCCGCCGCGACACCGGCATCGAAGGCCGGATCCTCGTCTCGGCCGTGCGCAACTTCGGCGTCGAGCCGGCGCTGCGCGTCGCCCGCTATGCCGCCGAGCGGCCCCACCCGTACGTGGTCGGGTTTTCGATGGCCGGCGACGAGGCCGGCTTCCCGGCCGGCGAGTTCGCCGAGGCATTCGCGATCGCCGCCGGCGCGGGGCTGGGCTGCACCATTCACGCCGGCGAGTGGGCGGGGCCGGAAAGCGTTCGCGCTGCGCTGGAGCTTCCCGTTACGCGCGTTGCCCACGGCGTGCGCTCGATCGAGGACCCGGCGCTGGTGTCCGAGCTCGCCGCCCGCGGGATCGTCCTCGAGTGCTGCCCGACCAGCAACGTCGTGCTCGGCGTGTACCGCTCGTATGAGGACCATCCGCTGCCGCAGCTTCGGGATGCGGGTGTCAAGGTCACGCTCGGTTCTGACGATCCTCCCTACTTCGGCGCCACGATCGCCGGCGAGTACGCGGTCTGCGCGGCCCGGATGGGGTTCACCGAGGACGATTTGCGCGAGGTCACCCGCACCGCGATTGACGCGGCGTTCTGCGAGGAGGACCTGCGGATGAGGTTGCGCAGCCGGGTTTGAATTGGCGGTCCTACGACGCGGCCGAGAGCTGACCCGAGACGGTCACGCGCTCGCGGCGCGCGTGCGGCCGAAACCCTAGCCCCAGACGCCGCCAGCGACTTCGGCCACAAGGCGGAGCTTTCGTTCCTCGTCGGCCTCGCTGATGGGGTTTCCCGCGGCGATCGAGGCGAAGCCGCACTGGGTGGAAACGCCGAGCTGCTCACGCGGAAATGACCGCGCGGCCTCATCGACCCGCGCCGCGATGTCGGCCGCCGTTTCTTCCCGAGGGCGCTTGGTCGTGACCAGCCCGAGCACCACCTGCTTGTCCTGTGGCGCCTCGGCGAGCGGCTCGAACGAACCCGAGCGAGGATCGTCGTACTCGAGCAGGAATGCGTCGAACGCCCTCGCGCGTTCGAACAGTGCGCTCGCGATGTAGTCGTAGCCGCCGCTGGCCATCCACATGCCGGCGTTGTTGCCCCGGCAGAGATGGATGGCGAGCCGCACGCCCGCGATGCCGTCGACCATGCTGTTGATCAGGTCAATTCCCTCCGTCAGCATCCGCTCCGCCGGCATGCCCTGTGCCTCCGCCCAGTCGCGCACGCGGGGATCGACTAGCGTGGCCAGTTCGGGCGCATCGACCTGGATGTACTCGCAGCCGAGGGCCACCAGCTCCTCGATCTCCGATCGCCCCACCTCGGCCGCGTCGGTGAACATCGCGAACGCGTCCGAATACGCGGCCGTCGAGTAGCGGTTGTTCCAGAAGCCGTAGAGCACGAGCGGGCTCGGGACCGTCACCTTCAGCGGCAGCCGCGCCCGCGCCCGCGCATAGCTGTACTCCTCGCAAACCAGCGAGCGCTTTTTCTGGAGCTTCGAAGTCACTGCGGCGGGTGAGGTCCATTCGGTCTCGCCCTCCGGGGTGGCCCACGGCATCACGCTGCCGTGCTCGACAAACTCAATTCCGCTCACCGTTTCGGTGATCGGCCCCATGAACAGAAACCGGCGCATCTCACCGTCGGTGACCACCTCCACGCCAGACCCCTCCTGGGTGGCGATCACCTGGTCGACGGCCCGGTCCTCGATGCGCTTGAACCGCTGGATGGTCATCTGCCCTGCCTCGAGCGCTGCGCGAGCGTCCTTCAGATAAGCGGGGCGCAGCATCGAGCCAACCACTTCGGCACGGAACACGATTCGATCTCCTCCTTGGTCGCCACTCGCCTGCGACCGCCATCTTAAGCGCCGCCTTTCGACGACATCTCACCCGCCTGGGCTTGGCCCCCGCCGCACGCGTAGATAGCCGGCGCTAAGCGACTCGGCGGAGAGCCGGTCCCGGCGCTGGGGCGGCAGCGATCAGCCCATCGCGCTCCGCGCGTTCCAGCCGGCCACGAACGTGTCGAGCGCATGCCTGTCCTCGATGTCGATGCCGGCTTCCTGAACCGCGGTTAGCAACTCCTTGGCCGGCCCCGCCGCCGCGGGGTCATCGCTGCGTTCGAGCATGGTCTCGTGCCAGGCTGGGATCGCCTCGCGCGTGGCGGCGACCGCCCAATCCGGCAGGTTCGACTTACGGCCGGCAAACCGCACCCAGGCATCGAGGGCCATCGGGATCCGGGCAAACAGCTCTCCGTCGCTGACTACCTTGCGGGGAACCCAGTCGGCCATGAACAGCTCGACCACGACCGGGCTCCAGCGCAGCGGCCGTCCGTCGACATAGTCGACGCAAAATTCGATCGCCAGCGACACGGCGTATGCCTCGTCGCTGTCAGGCGCGAACGCCTGACCCTCGGGTGAGCGGAGGAACTCGTCACGCAGCCGATCGCGCTCCGCACTCGGCATCTCGGGACGGTCGTGGGCAACGACCAACCGCGGCGTCTCATCGGCGCGCATGAGCGCCAGCGCCCGGAGGTCTGCGTAATCCTCCGAGACGGACGGATCCCAGGTCAGGTCGGTCAGCTCGAGCGCAGCATGAATCCGGCCGGCGGCCATCCCGGGCGAGATCCGCTCGAGCGTCAACGCGCCGTTCGGCCCTGGGTGCTCGCGCATGACCTGTGCTACGCCGTCGATCGAATCGACGACCATGATGTCCTTGGCCATGCCTCCGAGGTTGTGGTCGATGAGAACGCCAACGGCATGGACGTTGCCATCCGGGTGCCGGGCCTCCAGAAACATCGTGCAGGCGTCGTCGAACACCTCATCGCGCATCACGGCCGCGTCGGTGATCTCCGCCTCACCTAGCGCGGCGACCCACCCTGGTACCGCGCGGCCAGCATCCTCGGGTAGTTCGCGGGCCAGCTCACCTGCGCGCAGGCCAAGCTCGCCATCGTCGACCGCTGCGATCACCGAGAGTGCGATACGAGCTCCGGCTCCGCCCATCCGGCCGATGGCCTCCACCAGCGGCGCACCGAACATGAGAGCGTAGTCGGCCGAGCCCACGTTCTCGAGTCGCGTCGCGTAGCGTCGGCTCCACAACATGCCCATCAGGGTCGAGCCCCACAGCTCGCCGTCAAGCGGCCCGGTGAGGCCGAGCGCATCCCGCATGATCGAACGCGCGATCCGATTCGGCCCGCGGGCGGCTGCCTCGCTCCTGGCGGCATCACGCTCACGCCGCCTCGCAACCCTCGCCGGATGACCACCGCGTCGGTGCCTTCGCTTCTTCGTGCTCATGGGGACGAGCCTACGCCGAGCCCCGGACGGCGCCGTTGGTCATGCGACCGTCCCGAAACCCCGTCAATTTGTGAGACTGCGCGCTGCTGTGGAGAGCAGCCCCCGCCCACTGGATCCCGAGTCGCTCGGCTCGCATGTCGCGCGGCTCTACCGCGCCGCGTATGGCCTGTGCGGCTCCCGTCAGGATGCCGAGGACCTCGTGCAGGACACATTCGAGCGGGTGCTCCGGCGCCCGCGCTTCTTGCGGCGTGACGAGGACGTCGTCTACTTGCTGCGGGTGCTGCGGAACACATGGATCAGCTCGCGACGGGGGAAGCGCGAGGTGCCGAGCGCTCCCGCCGGCGAGGAGATCGAGGCCATCGAGGCGCCAACTGACCCGATCGCGCAGGCAATCGAGGGCGCGGCCGTGTACGAGGCGCTGCAGGAGCTGACCCAGCCGCTGCGGGAGGCCCTCGTCGCGGTCGATGTCATGGGTCTCTCATATCGCGAGGCGGCCCGGGCTCTGGGGACGAGAGAGGGCACGATTATGAGCCGCCTTCATCGCGGCCGCGGACAGATCGCCGACCGGCTCGAGTTGGGGAATTGAGCGCCTTCGCCGCGCTTACACCGTGGGCTGCGCGAGCACCGGGGCGGCGGCGCCTACACCGTGGGCTGCGCGAGCACCGGGGCGGCGGCGAGGCCCAGCACGACGTCTGGCTTGACCTTCGCCGCCAGAACGCAGGTGCGGCCGTAGCGAACGAGCGTGACGACGGACAAGCCTGAGGAGGTGGTGAAGGTCTTCAGCGGAACACCCTCGAAGACGACGCTCTTCGTGACCGCCGGCAAGGGGACGGCCTTGCCCGAAAAAACCGTGTAGCTGAGCCGCGTTCCGTTCGGGAGGCGGTAGAACACGGTCAGCGCGGGGCGACCGCCGATCCGGTCGGTGCGCGTGCCGGTGGGTGGGACCGAGAACTTCTGGTAGTTCGGGTACGTCACGCCTCCGTAGGATGCGTCGAGGTAGGTGGCGCTGCGGGCGGCCGGCGCAGGGCCGGTTGAGGGCGCGAAGGCAAGCTCGGCCGCCGCGGGAATGCTCGGCCGACCACCGCCACCGACTCCGACCGCGGCTATCACGATCGCGGCGCACACCGCGGCAAGGCCGACGACCGCGACGGCCGGTCGCCACGACAATGCGATCCGCCCGGGGCGGGCCGGCTGCCGGCCGTACGCCTGGCGCACCTTGGCCTCGACGGTGCTCACGAGGTCAGCCGGGACGTCCGGACCGCCCGTCCTCAGCTCCTGCGCAACGCGTCGCTGGGCGGCCACCTGACGGCGTATCTCAGGCTGCTCCCCCCATGCGCCCGCCTGCGACGAGGAGGTGTCGGCGCCCTGGTCATCGACGAGCCGCGTGATCTGGGCGGCTTGCTGTTCCTCGCGTGATGGCCTGAATCGCATGGTTGGGTTTGATCATAGGACGTCATCTATGCACTGACGAGCCGGCAGCGTTCGTCATTCCAAGTCGCGCCTGTCGGATCCGGTTGGGCGCTCCGCGGTGGGTGTCGAGGCATACCTCACGGTAATTAAGACGCAATCAGCGCGGGCTGTATTCCATTTTTCGCGCACGAATTTCTTTGCCAGCAGCGACGCGTGCGAGCGCGGCTTCGCCGGCGGCGGGCTCGTCTGTCGGAGCGCCCGACGTCGGCGGCAGAGCGGCGTGTTGCTGTCCTCGAGCCGGGCCGGGCAGCTAACCGCCGATGCGCCCGCCCGCGATCCCCCGGCCCACGGGCGCCCGCCGCGCTCCCGGTCCAGTGTGCCCGCCGCGCTCTCGGCCCAGTGTGCCCGCCGCGTTCCCCCGGCCCACGTGCGCCCGCCGTGCTCCCCCGGCCCACGTGCGCCCGCCGCGCTCCCGCGGTCCAAGATGAAGAACTTCTTTGTCCCCGCGATGGAATACGCCGACGAGGGGCTGCGTCTTCCTCGGTATCGGCACCTAGTGGGGGCCGGAAGAAGAGAAGTGATCAGTGACTTCTTCCGCCGCCGGGTGTGACCTCTGTCAGTCACAACTCATAAGGAGAACACATGCTCACGCATGCGAAGCATGCGCGTCCCGTGGCGCGTTCGTCGAACACCCCTCGCAGGCACCGCGCGCGTAGGTGGGCGCGCGTCGCCGTCGCCGCCGCAGCTCCGGTGATCGCTGCCGGCTCGGTCGCGAGCCCGGCCCTGGCGAACGCTCAGGGCGCAGCGTCGGGCTACCAGTTCCGCACCATCGACAACCAGCGTGATCCGACTTTCAACCAGCTGCTCGGCATCAATCAAGACGGCGTGATCGCTGGCTACTTCGGTTCCGGCGCGATGGGGCATCCCAATAAGGGCTACCTGCTTGTCGCCCGTCACGGTCAGGCAAGGTATCTCGACGAGAACTGGCCCGTGTCGGCCCAGACGCAGGTCACGGGCCTGAATGATCGTGGTGTCACCGTCGGTTTCTGGTCGAGCACGAACAACGGCGGCACC
>JAFAZZ010000085.1 GCA_019239375.1 Solirubrobacterales bacterium
AAGCGCTCGGGGCCAACTCCGGAGACTACGGGCTGCAGGACCAGCAGGCAGCGCTGCGCTGGGTCCAGAACAACGTGGCCGCGTTCGGCGGCAACCCGAGCAAGGTGACGACCTTCGGCGAGTCCGCCGGCGGGTCGAGCCAGTGCGATTTGATCGCCTCGCCGACCGCGGCAGGGTTGTTCGAGCAGGCGATCAGCGTCAGCGGCGAGTACAACACGCTCTTCGGGTACCCGACGTCGCTCGAGCCCCAGGATTGCAAGTCGATGCTGCCGACGAAGGCCCAGGCCAACGCGGCCGGCAAGAACTTCGCCGCCGCGGCTGGATGCGGAACCGGCAGCGCCTCCGTCGTCGCGGCATGCCTGCGCGCTTTGCCCGCGGCGACCGTCGAATCGATTGCCGGTGGCGGGGCGGGCCACCCAGGTGGCTACCCGAACGGTGGTCAGGGCACGGTCGGCCCGACGATCAACGGCACGACGCTGACCATGAGCCTGCGTCAGGCACTGAAGACAGGGCATGTAAACCATGTGCGGGTGATCGCCGGAACCGACCGGGACGAGGATCTCGTCGCTTACGCAAACGAGGCCCCGTTCCCCGTGAATACTCCCGCCGCGTATACGACATTGGTCGACACCCAATACGGCTCGTTCGCGTCTCAGGTGCTGGCCAAGTACCCGGTGACGAGATTCGACTCGCCCGGCGTGGCGTGGCGGACGGTCGCCGCAGACTCAGACACGGTCTGCCCGTCGCTGGTCACCGACCAGGATCTCGCCAGCAGGATGCCGACCTGGGGCTACGAGATCGACGACAACGACATCCCGCCGTATACGCCGGCCGGGCCGGGCGTCGTGGCCCCTGGGGCGTCGCACGTCGGAGCCTGGTTCCTCAACCCGCAGGCCACTCCGCTGGATGCCAACCAGCAGGTCCTTCAGGACCAGGA
Source organism: Solirubrobacterales bacterium (assembly GCA_019239375.1). GTDB lineage: Bacteria > Actinomycetota > Thermoleophilia > Solirubrobacterales > Solirubrobacteraceae > Palsa-465. Next base: position 938 of record JAFAZZ010000085.1, read on the forward strand.
GATCGCGTACGTGACCGCGTTCGCACGCAGCGGGAACCCATCGACGGCCATCGGAGCCCCCGCCTGGCCGCGGTTCAACCCCGCTAATCCGCAGGAGATGTCGCTCCAGCCAGCGGGTGACAGCGAGGTCGTGAGCGCGGCGCAGGTCTCCGCACAGCACAACTGTGCGTTCTGGGACCGCATCGCCCCTAAGCCCTAAACACACAACCGGGTACGCCGGCGCGAGTCGCCTCGCGCCGGCCCCCCCGGGCGGCGGCGTCGCGGGCCATCGCGGCCCCGCCCGCCGGCGAAGTCGTGGCTCGGTGAAGCGGCGTTGACCCCCCTTCAGCGACGGCGCGGGGGTGTCAATCGCTCGGGCGGGCTGATGTGCGCCCATGCTTCGCGGTAGCGCACACTCTCCTCAGGCAGGATCCTCTCTACGCTGAACCTGATGCGCAAAGTGCTTGTCACCGGCATGTCGGGAACGGGAAAGTCCAGCGCGCTGGTGGGGCTCGCAAGACTCGGGTTTCGGGTGATCGATACCGACGAGGCTGGCTGGACTGAATGGTCGGACGACGACGGGGGCTACGTGTGGCGCGAAGAGCGGATCGCGGAGCTCCTTGTCGGCGATGATGGCCCATCCCTGTATGTCGCGGCGGCGGTGTCAAACCAGGGTCGGCTCTACTCACGCTTCGACGCCGTCGTCCTGTTGAGCGCTGCCCCCGAGGTGCTTCTCAGCCGCATCGAGAACCGGACGAACAACCCTTATGGCAAAACCCCGGCGCAGCGGGAACTCATCCTGCGCGACCTGGCCGAGGTGGAACCGCTACTGCGTAGAACGTGCACTCGCGAGATCGACGCCGCTCAGCCACTCGCGCGCATCGTCGACCAACTCGCCGAGCTCGGTCGAGATTGTTCGGCCTCGATGGATGGGTGACCGGGGGTCGCTTACTTAGCGGTCGGCGTGAGGCCGGCCGCGGGTGTCGGCAGGACGAGCGGGCTCGGCGGCAGGCCCGGGGCGAGCTCCGACTCGTTATAGGCGACCGGCGCGAGGTCGTTCGGCGCGTCGGGATGGAACAGTGACGCCAGGTATTGGTTCTGCGTTCGGCCGGGTCCGATCTCGCCCATCCCGCCGCCGTACATGGTCAGCCCGCGCGCGTCACACAGGTCGTAGACGTCGAACAGCCGCCGCAGGGTCCCGTGCCGGGCCGGCTTGATGTTGATCGCCCGCGGCGCGATGGGCAGCGCGTCGATATCGTCAGGATCGCGCACCGGCAAATCCCAGGTGATCCGGTTGAGATGCGGCTCGAGCGCGTCGCGGCAGCCGTCGCTCAGCCCGGGGTCCTCCAGCCAGACGTCTGGGAGTCCGCGCGCGATGCGCGCATACAGCGCGCCATCCGGCTTGACGGCGACTGGCGCCTCTGGTGGGTACTGGCCCTTCAGGTCCACCACGTCGACCGCGCCCGTCGCGGCGAGTGTCGACACGACGTCGTCCGTCCATGCGGGGGAGGGATCGAGCTTGAAACGCAGCGTTGGCTGAACCTCGAGCCGGCGCGAGACAACCCTCAACGGGTCGGTGCCGAGCACCGGCGAGTTGACGAACCTCATCGGGTGGCTCTCGCGCCGCAAGAGCGCCGAAAGCGACGCCCCCGCCTGCCGGAGGGCGAGGTCGAGGGCGGCGCTTTCGAACGCCCATTGCCGAAATGTTCGGGGAAACAGCGGTGGCAGGTCGGCTCCTGGATATAGGTCGAGCTCGTCGAGCCGGCGGCCGAACCTCGCCAACGTGAAGCGCCCGCGGAGAACTGGCCGGTCCGCCAGCTGCGCAGCGCCCTGATGCGCCGGCTGGAACGGGGTCACATCCTCGCCCGTGCCTCGCCGGCCGCGGCCGCGGAGCGTCACCCTAGTCGTGACCCTCGTGAACCCGGGGCTGAATGTGTGAGTCAGAACCTCGAGCTCGACGTCCTCGATCTCCAGTGCCAAGTCGGCGACGCGTGCATACGTGCCTTGTGACGAGGACTGACCCGTGGCCACGCTGCGAACCTTATCGACGCCGGCGACCGAGGCATGCGAGCCGGCAGTCCCTCGACGGCTTGTCGTTTTCGCAGCGGTCGCGACCCCGCGGGCGGCGCATCAACGTTGCTGGGCTACTCGCGCTCGGTCTCTATCCGCTCCTGGCGCACCTGCTCAGAGACCTCGTGCTCGTCCGTGACGGTGTCCTTCTCCAGCCGCACCCGCTCCCTTGGCACCGTGCGCTTCTCGACCACCGGCACTTCCTCGTGGAGGGTGACCTCGTGCTCGGACTCAGTGATCTCCGGACCCGAAGTTGCCGCTTCCACGTTCGCATCAGTGATCGGCTCACGCTCGACGCGGACCTCTTCGCGCTGGACCGGCACCGTCTTCTGTACCTCTTCGGTCACCACGTACTTGCGCAGACGTACACGCCCGCGCTCGCGCTCGCGCGCGCCCACCTGCAGCTCCTCCTCAGAGCGGGTCATCGCATCGTCGGTGCCCTGCGTCATCGTGTCCTCCCTGCCGTGCTCGCCCGGCTCAGTGGCGCCGGCGTCGGCCGCGCCAGGCGCGCCGACGGCGGTCGTACTGCCCTCGGTTGTGTACGGAACGCCGTAGTGCTCGAACAGCTGGCGCTCGTCGGCCTCGCTCAGCTCTCCGTCCGCCTCCACCTTGGGAGCGTCGTTCACCTGCTCCTTGAGCACCGGCACCTGGACGTCCTCGCCGGACGCGCTCGCGTTCTTTATCGGCACGAAGCTCCGCTTCATCCCGAACAGCCCCGTGTGCACGAGCGCCCACTCCGGCTGGCTGCCGTCCCGATCGGTGTACAGCTCGTCGACCGTGCCGATCTTCTCGCCGTTCCGGTCGATCACCGTGCGCCCGTGATAGTCGTATGCGTGGGTGAGTTCCACCTCTTGCCTCCTTATCCCGCTTTGTACCAAGTAGCGGGATATCATACCCA
>JAFAZZ010000101.1 GCA_019239375.1 Solirubrobacterales bacterium
CGTCGAGCTCACCCCGGCGACCCCGCCCGACGCGCCTCAGCGTGACGGCAAGGCGATCGAGAGCGATCGCCTGCGCGTCGAAGCCACCTCGGACGGCATGCTGACCCTGACCGACAAGCGGACCGGCCGAAGCTTCGAGCACCTGCACCGGCTCGAGGACGAGCCGGACATGGGCGACCTCTACAACTTCTGCCCAGCCGGAGGCGGGCCGACATGGCGTCCGGACTCCGCCGTCACCCGGGTGCTGCGCGACGGCCCTGTCGTACACGAGCTCGAAATCCGAGCTCCCCCCGTCATCACGATGGTGCGGCTGATCGAGGGCATCGACCGAGTCGAGTTCCACACGACGATCGATAACCAGACCGAGGATCACCGGCTCCGCGCAGTGTTCCCGATCGGTGTCGCCGACGCGACCGAGGTTCGCGCCGAGGGACAGTTCGCGCTGGTCCATCGGCCACTCACACCGCCGGCGCCGAAGGCCGAATGGATCGAGCCGCCGGACCCGACCCAGCACACCCTCGGAGTGGTCGCGCTCGGCCCGCTCGCGCTTCTCACCAAAGGGCTGCCCGAGTACGAAGCGCGTCCCTCCGAAATCGGCCCTGAGCTGTGCCTGACGCTGCTCCGTTGCGTCGGGCTCATCTCGCGACCGACGGGCGCGCTCGCTACCCGCCCGCTGAGCGCCGGCCCGCAGACCCGGACGCCGGACGGCCAGTGCCTTGGCCGCCACGAATGCGAGTACGCACTGCTGCCGGGGGCCGACTCGCTCGACGACCGCGCGCTTCTGCGCGCTTCGCAGGACTACCGCTACGGATTCCTCGTCACCGCGCACGCCCTCGACCTGGATCCTCCAGCCCGCGTCGAGGGGGACGTGGTGTTCTCGTGCCTGAAGGGGGCCGAGGACGGCGACGGCGTGATCCTGCGCTGCTTCAACGCCGGAGCGACCCAAGCGAGCGTCCGCATCGCCGGCGACGTCGACGTCACTCGTGTCCGTCTCGATGAGACCGACGGCGAGATGGCCGGCAACCAGTTCGATCTGCGCCCGGGCGAGATCGCGACGTTCCGGCTGCGCCCTTTGTGAAGCCTCTGACACAAACGCCCGCTTCCGCCCGCGCCCCGTCTAATGTCAGCCGGGTGAGCGCATTCGAAGCCGATGTGACCGTGCGCCGCATCCGGTTCGCCAGCCCCGAAACCGGCTGGGCGGTGGTCGAGGCGGCCGACGCAGACGGCGCATCGGTGGTGCTCGTCGGGCTGCTCATCCACCTCGAAGAGCGAGAGCGGGCGCACATCAGCGGCACGTGGGTCCAGGACAGCCGTTACGGCCGGCAGGTGAAGGTGTCCGAGGCCCACCCGCTCCCGCCCTCCGATGACGATGCGGACACCGTCCTCGCCTACCTGGTTCGCGTCAAGCACGTCGGGAGCAAGCGCGCGGCTGGGCTGATCGAGCGCTACGGCACCGCCCACGTGTTCGACGCGATCGACGACGATCCGCACGCTGCGTTCACCGCCGCCGGCCTGCGGCGGGGACAGGTCGCCCAGGCCATCCGCGCCTGGGAGCGGCTGCGCGTCACCCGCCGCCTGCACCTCCTGCTCGCCCCACACGGTCTCGCCTACCTGGCGCCCCGGATCCGCGAGACCTACGGCGACGGCGCCCACCGCGTGGTCTCCCAGCGCCCGTACGAGCTGACCAGCGTGTTCGGCGTGGGGTTCCTCATCGCCGACCGGATCGCCCGGCATGTTGGCGCGGCCGAAGACGGCCCCGAGCGCAGGCGCGCCGCGATCCTCCACCTCCTCTCCGAGGCCGAGCGCGGCGGCAGCACGTGCATGCCGCTCGAGTTCCTGTTGAGCGCGGCGGGCGAGCTGCTCGGCTCCACCCCCGGCGAGGCCGACATCGACGGGCTGGTCGAGGCCGGCGACCTCGTGCGCGAGGGCATGTGGATCTACCGCACCGAAACGGCCGAGCTCGAAGCTGAGCTGGCCGCGCAGGTCCAGGACCTGCTCTCGTGGCCGTCCGGCGAGCGCCTTCGGGAACCGCCGGCGGACAGAGATGGTCTGACCGAGGAGCAGATGCGCGGCGTGCGCAACGCCTTCCTGCACCGCCTGTCGCTGATCACGGGCGGGCCCGGCACCGGCAAGACCGCCTCGATCCGCACGATCGCCAGGCTCGCCGGCGGCCAGGGCGCGCGAGTGTTGCTCGTCGCCCCGACCGGGCGGGCGGCGATCCGCATGCACGAGGCAAGCGGGCTGCACGCCACCACGGTCCACTCCGCGCTCGGCTGGATCCCCGGTGAGGGACCCACGCACGACGAGCACGATCCGCTTGCCTGCGACCTCCTCATCGTCGACGAGACCTCGATGGCCAACCTCGAGCTCCTCGTTACGCTCCTGCGCGCCGTCCCGGCCAGGGGCCACGTGGTGCTGGTGGGCGATGCCGATCAGCTTGCGCCGGTCGGCGCCGGCAAGCCGTTTGCCGAGCTGATCGCCTCCGGCGTGGCCCCGACAGCCCGGCTGACCCACATCTTTCGCCAGGCGGCGGGGAGCATGATCGTCCAGGCCGCCCACGCGATCCGCCGCGGCGAGGCGCCCACGTTCACCGGCGAGCCTGGCATGCGCCGCGATCTGTTCCTGATCGAGCGCAGCGATCCGGACGCCGCCCGCGAGGAGATCGTCTCGCTGGTGTGCGAGCGGCTCCCCGCCCACTATGGGATTGACCCGGTGAAGGACATCCAGGTGTTCGCGCCGGTGTACCGGGGCGAGGTGGGGATCGACGCGCTCAACGAGGCGCTGCGCGACCGGCTCAATCCCACCGGCCAGCCCGTCCGCGGCGGACGGCTACGCATCGGCGACAAGCTCATGATGACCGGGCGCAACCTGCACGAGCTGGGCCTGATGAACGGGACCCTGCTCCGGCTCCTTGACCAGATCGAGAGCGACGGCGAGGGCGCCGACGAGGCGGCGCTGCTCCTTGGCGCCGACGAGCAGGTGTTTCGCTTTCCGCCCGAGCAATCCGAACGCCTTCGGCTCGCCTACGCCTGCTCGGTCCATCGCGGCCAGGGCGTCGAGCTGCCCGTGGCCGTGATCGTGGCCCATCCCGCCGGCGGAGCCTTCTTCCTGCGTCGCGAGATGCTCTATACGGCGGTCACTCGCGCCAAGGTGGCCACGGTGATCGTGGGCACTCGCGAAGTCCTCGCGCGGGCCGCCCGCACGCCCGACACCGGACGGCGCCACAGCCGCCTCGTCGAGCGCCTGACCCGGCTGCCCGCCGCCACGTAGGCGTGCCGACCGAAGCCCACATCGCTCCCTCGCCGCGCAAGCGCCACGCCCTCGAGCTGTTCGCCGGCCTGCCCCGCGACTACGACCGAATGGGCGCCGCGCTCAGCTTCGGCCAGGACCCGCGCTGGCGGCTCGCCCTGCTCGACACCATCGACCCGAAACCTGGGATGCGGATCCTCGACGTGGCCACCGGCACCGGGCTCGTCGCGTTCGGGCTGGCGCGCCGGGGGGCGACGGTCATCGGCCTGGACCAGAGCGAGCAGATGCTGGCGCGCGCCCGCCGGCGCCTGGCCGCCCACCCCGACCTCACGCCCCGGCTCAGCTTCGCCCAAGGCGAGGCGGAGCGGCTGCCGTTCGCCGACCGCGAGTTCGACGCACTGACGTTCACCTACCTGTTGCGTTACGTCGACGACCGCGCCGCCACCATGCGCGAGCTTGCCCGCGTAGTCAGGCCTGAGGGCCGGATCGGGATGGTCGAGTTCGGCGTCCCGCGGCCGACCGTCCTGCGGGCGCTCTGGCGCGTGCACACGCGTGTCGGACTGCCCCTCATAGGGCGTCTCGTGTCACCGGCGTGGCTCGAGGTCGGCCGTTTCCTGGGGCCCAACATCGAGCAGCTCTACGCTGATGAGCCCGACCTCGCCCGGCTCTGGCGCTCGTCCGGGATCGACCACGTGCGTGAACGCCGGATGAGCTTCGGCGCTGGCCTCATCATGTCCGGGGAACGGAGCGCCGCGTTGGCCGAAGTCACCGACCCCGTCACCGGAGAAAGCCATGGCCAGCGCCCCGCGTGAGCTCGACCGCCCAGCCTTCTATGCGCTGCGCTCGGGCAGCTGGCGCGACCTGGTCACGCTGCTGCACCCTCCGTACACCGCCTGGCACCTGAGCTACGTGGCACTCGGCGCCGCGGCCGCGCCCCACATCTACGCCAACCGGCTCCTCGCGGCGCTCGGCGCGTTCTTCCTTGCCGTCGGCATCAGCGCCCACGCCCTCGACGAGCTTCATGGCCGCCCGCTGCAAACCAAGCTCAAGCGATCCACGCTGATCGCGCTCGCCGCGGCCTCGTTCGCCGGCGCGATTGCCATCGGCGTGATCGGGGTCTTCGTCGTCTCGCCGCTCCTCGCGCCACTCGTGCTCGCCGGCGGCGTACTCGTGCCGGCCTACAACCTCGAGCTCGCCGCCGGGCGCCTGCACTCGGACACCTGGTTTGCCTTGGCCTGGGGCGGCTTTCCCGCCTTCACCGGCTATTTCGTCAACGCGCTCGCGGTCCGGCCAGCGGGCCTACTCGTCGCCGGGGCGTGCTGCCTGCTGAGCGCCGCCCAGCGCCAGCTGAGCACGCCCGTGCGCCGGCTGCGCCGCAGCACCACCGAGGTGGTCGGACAACAGCGCCTGCGCGACGGCAGCGTGATCGAGCTCACGCCCGCCGGTCTGTCGGCGCCCCTCGAGGGAGCGCTACGCGCGCTTTGGCTTGCGGTCGTGCTGCTCGCGGTCGGGCTGGTGGCAGTCCGGGTTTAGCGCTGCGCGTCGAGCTCACCCTGTATTTCGTCGCAAAGCGCCCGGCCCCGCGGCGGCATCGCGCACATAAGCATGGACCGCATGCTTATGTCGCCAAGGCAGCGCGCCAGCGAGGACTTTGCTGCGTTTTACAGGGCCCGCGAGTGACCTCCGCCGTCCCGAGCGCCGGCTCCGCCAAAGCGGGGCGTCCGATGCCGCCATCCCGAGCGCCGGCTCCGCCAGCCCGGGGCGTCCGACGCCGCCCACCGAGCGCCGGCTCCGCCAACCCGGTGCGTCCGACGCCGCGCACCGAGCGCCGGCTCCGCCAACCCGGGCGTCCGACGCCGCCCACCGAGCGCCGTTGTGACTGTGGTGGGGCATCTCGCGAGGACCGGGAGCGGCCGGCCCAGCAACCGCCGCGCACGCCGACAAAATCCCATCGGCCGCCCGATCGCAACTCGAAATACCCGAGCGGGTTAGCACCAAAAGAAAGCCCTTGTCGGGAGGATTGCCGCTGCGTCGTTCACTTGCTCTGCTCGGCTCGATCGTCGTGATCGCCCTGGCCGCGGCGGCGGCCGGGCTCACGCCGGCCTCGAGCGGCCAGCCGACGAGCGCCCAGCCGACGAGCGGCCAGCCTCCGAACACCCAGGCCCCGAGCGGGTACCTCCCGGCGGAACCGCTTGCCTGCAAGCCGCCCAGGCGACCGCAGCGCCCGCCGCTGGCCCGGGGGCTTTCGATCTACGCCTCGCCCAACCCGGTGACCGCTGCCAGGCAGGTCCAGATTTTCGGGCGGCTGCAAGGTGTTCGCCACGGCGTCCGCCGGTGCGGCGTCACGATCGTCTTGTGGCGGCGCTTCCCGGCCCAGCGCGCCTTCACCGTGGTGGCCCGAACGCGCACCGGCGCGAGCGGCCGGTACAGCTTCGTCCTCTCGCCCGGAGCGGTCACCAGCAACCGCGCGTGGGTGGTCACCGCACGCGGCCTGCGTAGCCGCGTCCTCGGGGAG